>NZ_JBCOCI010000003.1:184548-210265 GCF_040929485.1 Phocaeicola sp. RTP21198st1_B8_RTP21198_201120
CCATTTGGGGGTGGAAGTTGCTCCACAAATGCCGATGGAACGGACGTTCTCGAGCAAGTTCCGGTCTATTTCTTCCGGCTGGTCAATGAGGTATGAATTCGGATTAATCTTTTTGCATTCTTGATATAAGATCTTTCCGTTTGAACTTTTTCGTCCGCAGACAAAAAAGATCAGATCATGCGCTGCTGCAAATTTGCGGATGTTAGGCATCCGGTTGGCCACTTGCCGGCAGATTGTGTCGTAAAATTCAAAAGTGGCATCGGGTGAAATGTGTTCCTTGATATATTCTATGATTTGCCAGAATTCTTCCAGAGATTTGGTTGTCTGGGAGTACAAGCGTATGTCTTTAGTGAAGTCTAAATGAGCAGCTTCAGCAGGTGTTTCTATGACAATTGCTTTTCCATGAGTTTGGCCTACCAGCCCCAGTACTTCGGCATGACCGTTTTTGCCATAAATCACGATTTGTGTGTCTTGACTTGCCGGAACATTATCATACTCCTGTTTGATGCGCTTTTGAAGACGTAATACTACTGGACAGGTGGCGTCAATGATCTCGATGTTGTTGGTACGGGCTATAGCGTATGTTTCAGGAGGTTCTCCATGTGCACGTAACAGTACTTTGGCATCGTGTAATTGGGCAAACTCTTCGTGGTTGATTGTGATAAGCCCCATTTTTTTTAGTCGTTCACATTCCTGTCCGTTGTGTACAATGTCTCCCAGGCAATAAAGAGTGTTTCCTTTTGCCAGTTCTTCTTCTGCTTTACGGATGGCCGTAGTGACTCCAAAGCAGAACCCAGATCCTTCGTCTATCTCTATGTTAACCATTTATAGCTGCTTGAAATTTTTCGGTCAGCCACTCTTTCTGTTCGGCAATGCTCATGTGGCTGTTGTCTAACAAGATAGCGTCATCCGCTTGTCGTAACGGACCGACTTCACGGGTTTGGTCTATACGGTCACGTTCTTCCACATTTTCCAGGATTTTTTCATAAGAGGCCTCTTGCCCTTTACTCCTCAATTCATCATAACGGCGCTGTGCACGTATGGCAGCCGAGGCGGTTACAAATATTTTCAGTTCGGCATCGGGGAAAACAACGGTTCCAATGTCCCTTCCGTCCATGACAATTCCTTTGGCCTTTCCCATTTCCTGTTGTTGTTTTACCAAAGCCTCACGTACAAAGCCCAAGGCGGCGATAGGGCTTACATGAGAAGAAACCTCCATGCTGCGGATGGCATCCTCTACATTTGTATCGTTCAGAAAAGTCATGGGACGTTGTGTTTCCGGATTCAACCGGAATGAAATATGTATATCGGGCATTGCTGTTTTTAACGCTTCGGTGTCGATACCTTTTTCCGAAAAGAACCCTTTCTGTAGACTATATAATGTAACAGCACGATACATGGCACCGCTATCAATATAGATATATCCTATTTCACGTGCCAAGTCTTTGGCCATAGTGCTTTTTCCACATGATGAATAACCGTCAATGGCAATAGTTATTTTCTTCATATATAATTAATGTATAGGTGACTATTAAAAACGCTTCAAAGATAGATAAAAGTTGGGTGTATGTCTATGAAATCGGATGAAAATAAAATGAATTAGCATATTTTTCATGTGAAAATACTTTTTATTTAAAAGATTTGTGTTACATTTGCCCTCAGTGAGAAACACTTAATTTTTAAAACACAATTTATGGAAGTTAAAAAATCGCCTAAAGCAGATCTCGAAGGTAAAAAGAGTACCTGGCTGCTTATCGGTTATGTGTTTATCCTTGCTCTCATGTTTGTAGCTTTCGAATGGACTGATCGCGACAAGCAAGTGACTACGGATACAGGTATAACTGATGTCGTATTTGAAGAAGAAATTATCCCTATTACGGAACAGGAACAAAAACAAGCTCCTCCTCCTCCCGAAGCTCCTAAAGTAGAAGAAGTGCTTCAGATCGTTGAAAACGATGCTAAAGTAGAAGAAACGACTATTCAGGCTTCAGAAGAAACCGGTCAGGCAGTAGAAGTTAAATACGTTCCGGTTGAAGTTGAAGAAGAAGAACCCGAAGAACAACAAATTTTCCAAGTAGTAGAAGAAATGCCTGAATTCCCTGGGGGTATGGCTGAATGTTTGAAATTCTTAGGTAAGAATATTAAATATCCCACTATTTCTCAGGAAAATGGTGTACAAGGTAAGGTTATCGTTCAGTTTGTCGTTAATAAGGACGGTTCTATCGTTGACCCGGTGGTTGTACGTAGTGTAGACCCCTACTTGGATAAGGAAGCTCTCCGCGTAATCAAGACCATGCCGAAATGGAAACCTGGAAAACAACGTGGTAAGGCTGTACGTGTGAAATATACAGTGCCTGTAACTTTCAAATTACAGTAATAAAAATACTTCAATATCTTAATTGAGAGGCTGCTTTGAGGCAGCCTCTTTTTCTAATAATCCCTTAATTAAAACAATCTTATGGCTTTTTCTGCAGAACAATTATTAGATAAGGTAAATACCTACCTTGCTACAATGCCCTATATGCGTGAACCGAAAGGGTTATATGCTCCTATAGAATATGTCCTTTCATTAGGTGGCAAACGTATACGTCCTGTCTTGATGTTGCTGTCTTATCAGCTTTATAAAGAAAATGTGGATGATATTTTATCACAGGCGGCAGGTATAGAAACTTATCATAATTATACATTGTTGCATGATGATTTGATGGATCGTGCGGATATGCGCAGAAATAAGCCTACAGTGCATAAGGTTTGGGATGAAAATACGGCTATTCTTTCAGGAGACGCCATGTTGGTATTGGCTTATCGGCTGATGAATAATTGTCCGGATAGCTATTTAAAGCAAGTAATGGATATTTTCAGTCAGACAGCTTTGGAAATTTGTGAGGGGCAGCAGTGGGATATGGAATTTGAGACACGTAGTGATGTTACCGTATCTGAATATATTGAGATGATTCGTTTGAAGACATCGGTACTTTTGTCTGCCGCTTTAAAAATTGGTGCGGTGTTAGGGGATGCTTCGGAAGAGGATGCACAAAAATTATACGATTTCGGTATTAAAATGGGATTAGCATTTCAATTACAGGATGATTTTCTGGATGTATATGGGAATCCGAAAGTATTTGGAAAGAATATTGGAGGGGATATCTTGTGTAATAAAAAAACGTTTATGCTGATTAATGCCTTAACTTTGGCCGACGGACATCAACGGAAAGAATTGGAAAAATGGATTTCATCTACTGATTTCTATCCGGAGGAAAAGATAAAGGCTGTGACAGAACTTTATGATAAGATTGGCATCGGCAGGATTTGTGAAGAGAAAATTAATGCTTATTATGCTGAAGGACTTTCTTTATTGGAAAGTATAGCTATGCCTTCCGGGAAAAAAGAAGAGTTGAAATCTTTTGTTTGTCATTTAATGAATAGGAAAGTGTGATATGATTGATACACATTCTCATTTGTTTGCCGAAGAATTTGCGGAAGATTTGCCGGCGGTGATAGAACGTGCCAAGGCTGCTGGAGTTTCTAAAGTTCTCATGCCTAATATTGATGATACTACTATAGAGGCGATGCTGAGTGTTTGCACGGCATATCAGGGATATTGTTTTCCAATGATCGGATTTCATCCTACTTCTGTTGATGCAGATTCATTGTTCCGTATTCATGAAATGAAAAAAATATTCTCCGATGGGCATCCTTTTATTGCTATAGGGGAGGTGGGGATGGATTTGTATTGGGATAAAACCTATTTGAAAGAACAGCAGAAAGCATTGGATATACAGGTTCAGTGGGCATTAGAATATCATTTGCCTTTGGTGCTGCATTGTCGTGAAGCTTTTCCTGAGTTGTTTGAAGTGATGGAGCCTTACAAAACGACTGAGTTAAGTGGGGTCTTCCATAGTTTTACGGGAACTTTAGAAGAGGCTGAAAAAGTGTTGGAGTATTCGCGTTTTGTCTTTGGAATAAATGGAGTTGTTACATTCAAGAAGAGTAGTTTGCCCGAAATTTTGACGCATCTGCCTTTGGATAGAATTGTCCTTGAAACAGACTCTCCTTATTTGGCTCCAGTGCCTTTTAGGGGAAGACGGAACGAGTCTTCTTATATAAAGAATGTAGCTATGAAACTTGCTGAAATCTATGCTGTGGATTTTGAATACATAGACAGAATCACGACCAATAATGCTTTAAAAGTGTTCAAAATGGCTGAATAAGTTTTTAAAGTTTATTAATTTTGATGAGTAATTCCAATAATGACAGGGTTAATTCTACGTAAGACGAAAAAAAAGAATACATTTGTAGCTGAAATCGCTTGCAATTCCCGATTTTCTTTGTAATTTGCACCCGATTTTAAAAAAGATAGTATTGTGTAGCCCGAAATAAGGAGAGATGCTCGAGTGGTTGAAGAGGCACGCCTGGAAAGCGTGTAAACGCCAAAAGTGTTTCGCGGGTTCGAATCCCGCTCTCTCCGCTGTTGTTATGGAAAACGTAAAAGCAGGAAAACAATTAAAACAAATAAATAACAATTAATTAATTAATCTTAAAAAATTAGACACACAATGAAAAAGTTATTTGCAATTCTTGCAGTGATGGGAGTCCTTACTTTAGGATCAGTTCAGCCTATTATGGCTCAAGACGCAGCTCCGGCTCAAACAGAACAGACTACTGAAGCAGCAGTGGTTGAAGAAGGTGGTGGTCTTCACAAAGAGTTAAAAACTAAGTTCATCGAAGGTGATGCTGGTTTTATGTCTCTGGTAGCAATAGCACTAGTTTTAGGTTTGGCTTTCTGCATTGAACGTATTATTTATTTGAGCTTGGCAGAAGTTAATACAAAGAAGTTGATGACTAGCATCGAGGCTGCTTTGGAAAAAGGTGATGTAGAAGCTGCAAAAACCGTATGTCGTAATACTCGCGGTCCTGTTGCTTCTATTTGTTATCAGGGTTTAATGAGAATTGACGATGGTGTTGATGTTGTTGAACGTTCTGTTGTTTCTTACGGTGGTGTTCAGGCTGGTTATCTTGAAAAAGGATGTTCTTGGATTACATTGTTTATTGCCATGGCTCCGTCTTTGGGATTCTTGGGTACTGTAATCGGTATGGTTATGGCGTTCGATAAAATCCAGCAGGCAGGTGATATTTCTCCGACAGTTGTAGCAGGTGGTATGAAAGTGGCTTTGATTACTACTATCTTTGGTTTGGTTGTAGCATTGATTCTGCAGGTATTCTATAACTACATCCTTTCTAAAATTGAAGCTTTGACAAGCGCTATGGAAGATTCTTCTATTACTTTGCTTGACATGATCATGAAGTACAACTTGAAATACAAAAAATAATTAGGACAATGGCTAAATTATCATATAAAATGTCCTACTATGCTTTATATGTCTGCTTTGCCGTTATTTTGGTAGTATTGGGCATGTTCTTCTTGGTAGGATATAATAATCCGGTGGGAGATATGAATGCTCCCGAACACACTGAAACATTGATATACTTAATGTATGCATTGTTTGGTGTAACTGTTGGCTTGACGGTTATTGCAGCAATTGCACAGTTTGGCGCAGCTTTAAAAGATAATCCGATGGGAGCTATAAAATCTTTACTTGGTCTCGTTTTGTTGGTTGCTGTAGTATTAATATCTTATGCTATGGGATCTGATGCAACGATTACAGCTAATGAAGCTCCTTATACGGATACTTTCTGGTTGAAGATAACAGATATGTTTATCTATTCAATTTATTTCTTACTGGGTATTGCTGCTTTAGCAACTTTGGTAAATATGACAGGTATCTTTAAGAAATAATATTATCTCATTGATATTTAACAATTAAAAAACAAAGTAAGTAAAATGGCAAGAAAGAAAAGAGCCGTACCTGGAATTAACTCCAGTTCAACAGCTGATATTGCCTTTATGTTGCTTATTTTCTTCCTGATTACAACATCAATGGATACTGACCGTGGTTTGGCGAGACGTCTTCCGCCTCCTCCCGAAAACAAGGATCAGAAACAAGATGATATTATTGTAAAGGAACGTAATGTACTCCAGGTTCGTTTGAACAAAGATGACCAACTGATGTGTGGTCAGGACTACATTGACATTAAGCAATTAAAAGAAAAGGCAAAAGAATTTATAGTCAATCCGTATGATGATGAAAAATTGCCTGAAAAGCATAGAAAGAATATTCCTTTGCTGGGTGATTGTATGATTACGGAAAAGCATGTAATCTCTGTTCAGAATGACGTTGGTACTAGCTATAAAGCATATATTGACGTACAGAATGAATTGGTTGCTGCTTATAATGAGTTACGAGACGAGCTAGGAAAGGCTAAATTCGGCAAGACTTACGCTCAATGTGATGAAGATGAGCAAAAAGCAATTCGTGAATATTATCCGCAGAAGATTTCTGAAGCTGAACCTAAAAAGTATGGAGGTAAGTAATGGGAAAATTTAATAAAACAGGTAAACGTGGAATGCCTGAGTTGAATACCTCTTCATTGCCTGACCTTATCTTTACCATGTTGTTCTTCTTTATGATTGTGACAACCATGCGTGAGGTTACATTGAAGGTTCAATTTCAGGTTCCTCAAGGAACAGAGTTGGAAAAATTGGAAAAGAAGTCTTTGGTTTCCTTTATCTATATAGGTAAGCCGTTGCCGGAGTTCCAAAAGAAAATGGGTGCTGAAAGCCGTATTCAGTTGAATGATAAGTTTGCTGAAGTATCTGAAGTTCAGGACTACATTACTCAAGAGCGTTTGAATATGAAAGAAGAAGACCAGCCGTTTATGACCGTTTCTTTGAAAGTTGATAAGGACACAAGAATGGGTATCGTAACCGATGTTAAACAGGCACTTCGTCAGGCTTACGCTTTGAAAATTAACTATTCAGCTACTCAACGTCAGTAATAGTTATATAAGCATAGATAAAAAAGGAAGCTGTTAAAAACAGCTTCCTTTTTTATGTCTTCTATTCTATTTATTTGTTATGAACGGATTTAATCTGCTACCTATGGTATAGTAATAGTATGTACAATGGACCTTTTGAGGATAAACTCCTGCGCGAGTCAGCATTATAGTAATTGAAGAAAGATGAAGAATGAATGTTCAGATTTCTTGTCCGTAAACTTCTTTATAAAGAGTCTTTTTAACTTTCTCAAAATCACTTTCCATATCTATATCCCCATAGGTCATTAAGAGCATTGGTAGACCGTTATCTCCCTTACGGTAGGGAGGTTGCATATAGGGCTTTTTATGCAAAGTGAATTCCAAACGTTTATAGAAGTGAATACGGCGTGTGCTCATTTCATCATTAGGCTCCTCTACTTCCAATACAATTGGACCTTTTAATTGTTTTTTTATCATTTCCAGTACACGTTTTCCATAACCGCCGTTTCTGAGACTGGGATCAATAGCAAAATGTTCGATATAGTAAAAATCTCCCATTGTCCAATAACTGATCATACCAATGCTGTTACCGTTTTCTAAAATAATGTTGTTACAGAACCGGAGATTATTATCAGAATATTCTCTCTGTTGTACAGTATCACGACGTTCTTCTTGAGGGAATGCCGTATGCATTAATTTTTCTACAAAGGTATAGTTTACCTCATCTTGTGTTTTTACTTGTTTAATTTCAATCATTTTATCTGTCTTTGTTTAGTCTTAAGTATAAACCTATTTTGCGGTATAAAAGTTTATTAGTCTTTCTAATGCACGTTGGCATACCGGGCAGAATGCAGGTGCTTCGTTTATCTTCATTCTGCATTCGGTAGTAGGGCGATAAAGTCCTTTTTGCGTATAGCCTGCTCCTTCATAGACTCCTACTTTGGTGTATAAGTCGGCATTTTCTGTAGCTACCGGAGTAGGTATGGCAGTACCTTTCGGAATCATATCTTTCCATTTACTGTCGAAATCAATTAATGTGGTGATATTCGGTTCCCAAGGTTCCACTTCATATGGATATTGCGGGCTTGGAGCTTCGGTATATGCATATTCATCTGCTAATCCTCCAAAACTATGGCCGAATTCATGAACTACAACTGGTTGAAAATCCGGATGGTGAGCTGTGGTCAGTGTATATGAGTTATAGATGCCACCTCCTCCATAGGTGTCTGTATTGGCTAGAATAATGATATGCTCGTAAGGAATTCCAGCCAACCAATTATGAATACTTTTTACCCGACTGGTAGTGAGATACCGGTCAGAATAGAAAGTGTTGAAATGTGAACTTACAGCCGTAGATTTCCATTTGCCTTGTCCCGGTATGCTGACTCCGCTGTCTTCCGAAGGGCTTGCTACAGCAACAATATTAAATTTCTCCTTCAGTTTCTTGAAAGGTTCATGACTGAACAGGGCGTCACATGCCGTCTGGGCATCTTTATAAAATATATCCATTTCTTTTTCTGTATATCCTTCTGCCATGATTGCTACATCGATACAATCTGCGGTATTTCCGCTTTGCAGAAGATAGCGATGGGGGGTAATATGGTTTGTTCCCCGTTGATGGATTAAAATATCATTGGGGACTATTTCATGTGTGAGTGAGGCATTTACTTTATGATATACATCTTTTAAAGATATGGTCACTATTGCTTCCTTTTTGGGATAAGGCAAAAGAAAAGAATTCTCGAATCCTTTTTTTATCCTATTTGCTTCTTCTTCGCTTACCCATTCTTGGAAAAGGCTTGAGAATGATGTTCGATAAATAGTTTTTCCTGTTGCCTTATCTTTCATCGTGATTTCACCGTTGCCAGCCAAGGGAAGCTCTGCTAGATGATGCTTGCGTCCAGCCCATTTCGGAAGACTTGACAGTTCGTCCAAATATATTTCTTGTTTAGTGGCATTACCAGTAAAAATATAATCTACTCGAAGCGTTTTGTCTTCGAAATAGTCATTAAAATTTTGTGCGTTTACAGCTACGCTGAATAAACTCCATAAAATAAAAATAAATGTCTTTTTCATCGTTTGTGCATTTTCTACAAAGATAGAATATTCTATTAAATTATTGGTATTTATACAATAAAAGTTATGAATCGCACGAATATTGTCGAGAAAAGTCATATCTTTGCAGAAAATTAAACTAAAAAGAATGGGACATCATCAATTAGACAGTTTGGATGAGCAGATCTTAAGGTTGATAGCCAGCAATGCTCGTATTCCGTTTCTGGAAGTAGCCCGTGCTTGCAATGTATCCGGTGCTGCCATTCATCAGCGTATTCAGAAGCTAACCAATTTGGGGATTCTTAAAGGATCTGAATATGTCATTGATCCAGAAAAGATCGGATATGAAACATGTGCATATATTGGTCTTTATCTGAAAGATCCGGAACAATTTGATTCAGTGACAGAGGCTTTAAAAGGTATTCCTGAAGTCGTAGAATGTCATTTCACTACGGGACAATATGATATGTTTATCAAGATTTATGCAAAGAACAATCATCATTTGCTTAGCATAATCCATGATAAGTTACAACCATTGGGCTTGGCTCGTTCAGAAACTATTATATCATTTAATGAGGCTATTAAGAGACAAATGCCTATTCTCGATTTAGCTGATGAAGATTAATTGTTACTTTATGCGGCTATAATTAATAAAACTATACGGGTAGAGATGTTTTTCATCTGTCGGGTGATCTTCTCTACCTGTTTCTTTCCATTCCTCTTTCTTTATTTTGGGAAAATAAGCATCAGCTTCCTTGGATGTGTCATCAATAAATGTGATATATAATTGTCTGGCTATATGCATTGCCTCTTTATACAAGCTGGCACCGCCTATAATAAATATTTCTTCTTCCTCTTTGCAGTGGGATAAAGCGATCTCTAATGAGGGGAAACATTCAGCCCCGGCGAAGGCTGCTCCTTCCCGGCGGCTTAATACAATATTCCGACGATTGGGAAGTGCTCCTTTTGGAAGTGATTCAAAGGTTTTGCGCCCCATGATAATAGTATGTCCGGTTGTTAAGGCTTTAAAACGTTTCAAATCGTTGGGAAGCCAGTATAATAATTTATTTTCAAATCCAATGCCGTGGTTGCGTGCTATTGCTACTATAATTGAAATATTCATAGTGATGAGTGATTAGTGGTGAATGTTTAGTGATATTAGTGGTAAGTGATGAATAACCTTGCGTAGCTTATTCACCATAACTACTAAACAGATACTTTACCTGCAATGTGTGGCCATGGATCATAATTCACCAATTCAAAATCTTCATATTTAAAACTGAATATATCCTTTATGTCCGGATTGATTTTCATTTGAGGTAGGGGACGAGGTTCACGGCTCAATTGAAGTTTTACTTGTTCCAAGTGGTTGGTATAGATATGTGTGTCACCTAGTGTATGAACAAAATCACCGGTTTGTAATCCGGTAACTTGTGCTACCATTTGCAGCAACAATGCGTAGGAGGCGATATTAAAAGGTACTCCTAGGAATGTATCTGCGCTGCGTTGGTAAAGTTGTAGGCTTAAACGTCCGTTGGCAACGTAGAATTGAAAAAAAGCATGGCAAGGAGGAAGATTCATATTGTTTAAATCGGCTACATTCCATGCGCTGACAATGATGCGTCGTGAATCCGGATTATGTTTGATGGTTTCTATTGCTTCGGAAATCTGGTCAATAAAGCCTCCATTGTAATCTGGCCAGGAACGCCATTGGTAACCGTAGATATGTCCCAAATCGCCGTTTGCATCGGCCCATTCATTCCAGATGCGTACTCCGTTGTCTTGCAGGTATTTTATATTGGTGTCACCTTGCAAAAACCATAAAAGTTCGTGGATGATAGATTTTAAATGTAGTTTTTTAGTTGTGACCAAGGGGAAGCCTTCTTCCAAATTGAAGCGCATTTGATGACCAAATATACTAATGGTTCCTGTTCCGGTACGGTCCTCTTTGTGAACGCCTTCGGTTAAGATACGGTTTAACAGATCTAAATATTGTTTCATGCTCGGAAAATCATTTTATGGATTGCAAAAGTACATAAAATCTTTCTTTTTCCGAGCATGAGAATGAGTCTATTTCGTTTTTTACCATTTTAAACTGCATACACGTTGTACACCGATGATGATAAGAACCACTGTGGCGATGATCAGTGATTGGAAATTAGTATCACTCATCAAATAATAAGTTTGGGAAGCGACTATGTCACTGATTGTCTGGCATAGAATTTCAAAGCCATTGAAAATATAGAATAATGCACAGCAGATAATGGCGCAAGTTACACTGAGTATATCCGATAACCACTTGGCTTGTTGGGGGAGGCGGCGGATAACCTGGCGTGAAAATCCATTGTCCTCAATTTCATGTTTGTAGGCAAGCATGAAATTCTTAATTAATTTATCATCGTTTTCCATCATAACCATTCTGTTTTAAGAAAGTTGTCAATTTTGTTTTTCCGCGTGATAAATGGGACTTGATTGTTCCTGCAGGCATTCCTGTAATCACTGCGATTTTTTCTATCGGAAGATCTTCCATAAAAAATAAGGTGATGCAGGTTCGCTCCACCTCTTTTAATTGGCTCAATCCCCGATATATGTCCATGTGTTCACCTACTTGCCTTTGTTCTGTTTGGTAAACAGCATCTATTTCCCAAGTTTCCAGTCCGGACGTTTCTTTTTTGCTGCGAATATAGTCATAAAATATATTATAAGCAATACGGTAAAGCCATGTGGAAAAACTGGACAAATTTTTAAATGAAGCCAAGTTGGTGTATGCTTTTATAAAAGTTTCCTGTGCCAAGTCATCGCTGAGTTCTGTATCTCCTAATGTTTGGTGCAGGAAAAAACGCCTGATGGGCGATTGGTACTTTTTGACCAAAGTATCAAACGCCCGGGTGTTTTTAAAGACCACCACTTGTGCTACCAACGCTATGTCGTTGATTTGGCTCATTTTTATTCTTCGTTGTGGGGAGTATCTATATTGTTCTTTATGTTTTGTGTTTCTTTGGCCTCTTCGTTACGTTCCAGTTCAATATTTTCAATTTTTATTGATTTGGCTCCGTTTTCATCCTGGTTTATTCGGGTAGGAGGGAAAGGATCATCTTTTTTCTTTTTGTGTGGAGTGGTAGTATAAGCTATCAATACTTGTCCCAACCCCATACAGAAAATAAGGAATCCGATTGCTGCCAATCCTTCTTCTTCTGTCAACACCCAAAGGAATACTCCCAGACCAATGCCTAAGAATATATTCTTGATCCCCTTTGTCATTACAGCATTTCCTTGTTCTTCGGGGTCATTGAACAGTTCGGTCGGAATGGTTCGTCCTGCTGCCAGAGCCTCTGCAGCCAGTTTGTATTTGGCTTGTTTGTTCTTGTACCTGAACCAAAGTACAATAGCTACAATAAAGAAAGGGAGTCCACAACAGATGATGAGTGCGACAATTGCTACCGAAGTAGGAGGACCGCTATTCCAGTCACCGAAATCCGAACTAATGTTATGCATGGCAGCATTCTGATCCTCATCTACATCTTGCAGGTCGCTTATAACGACTGTATCCATCCGGGTGCTGTCAAGGGCGGAAGGTACTAATTTGATTGTTTTGGCATGGGTTGCGAAGCAAGTCCCTATGAGTAAGGCCAAAATAAAAAGTAACTGTTTCATGTTTTTATATCTTTATTATTGTTTTCTGCTAGTTAGACGGAACGAATTAGGAAATAGGTTGCAAATAGACAGAAAATTTTCAGATAATCCCAAAATATCATCGTATTTTTGTAGTATAAAAAGGAAGAAATATGAAATTACCATCAGAATTTGAAGCAAGAACCCTGGAATGGATGGGGGAAGAAACTTATCGTGCGTTGGAAGCTGCTTTACAGACAGAGCCTCCTGTCAGTATCCGTGTCAATCGTACGAAGTGGAGTGGGGAAGTTACAGGAGAACCGGTACTTTGGGCATCCGCAGGGGTCTATTTATCGCAACGACCGACTTTTACATTCGATCCGTTGTTTCATGCTGGTTGCTATTATGTGCAAGAAGCGTCTTCCATGTTTGTGGAACAGGTATTACGCACTTATATTACCGGGCCTGTGGTGATGCTCGATTTATGTGCTGCTCCCGGTGGCAAGTCTACTCATGTGCGTTCAGTTCTTCCCGTAGGTAGTTTGTTGGTGGCTAATGAGGTGATGCGTAACCGTTCTCAGGTATTGGCTGAAAATTTGATAAAGTGGGGAAATGTAGAAGTTGTGGTGACGAACAACGATCCGGCCGATTTCACTTCTTTGACAGAGGTGTTTGATGTTGTCTTGGCGGATGTGCCTTGTTCCGGTGAGGGGATGTTCCGTAAAGATCCTGTGGCTGTAGAGGAATGGAGTACGGACAATGTGCAGGTTTGTTGGCAACGTCAGCGTAGGATTTTAGCGGATATATGGCCGGCTTTGAAACCCGGTGGCCTGCTGATTTATAGTACCTGCACTTATAATAGGGAAGAAGATGAGAAAAATGTGGCTTGGATTGCTGATGAATTGGGGGCGGAGATACTGAAAGTGCCAGTGGTATCGGAATGGGGGATAATCGGAAATTTGGCGGGACAGAATTTTCCTGTTTATCGTTTTTTGCCTCATAGAGTAAAAGGAGAAGGATTTTTCTTGGCTGTATTGAGGAAGAGTGTCGCCATTTCTCATGCTGTTCCTTGCATTTGCTGTCGGGATGACAAGGAGAAAATAACGAAAAAGAAGAGGAAAGGAGAAAAAGGGAATTTGTCTCAGGTTGCTCCTTTTCCCAAAGAAGTAAAAAGTTGGTTAAAGCAGGCAGAGGATTTCCGGTTTGAGGTAAGAGGTACGAAGGTGATAGCATTCCCCAATGTTCATCTTTCGGAATATGACCTGTTCCGACAGGAATTAAAAGTTGTTCATGCGGGCGTTACTATAGGCGAGTTGAAAGGAAAAGACGTGATACCGGATCATTCGTTGGCAATGAGCACACAGCTGAATCATGATGGTTTCTCTTGTTTTGAATTGACCTATGAACAAGCTATTGCTTATTTGCGTAAAGAAGCGATCACATTGGATGCTTCTGTTCCGCGTGGCTATATACTTTTAACTTATAAAAATATTCCATTGGGATTTGCCAAGAACATTGGTAATCGGGCTAATAACCTCTATCCGCAGGAGTGGCGTATCCGAAGCGGTTATTTGCCCGAAGAACTTTCTTTTGTATGCTAAAAGGAGCCATAAATTTGTTCGGGAAGATTGTGCATATTGCTTTTCATAGACTGACGCAATGCTTCTCCGGGTACAGACTTGCTTGAATTCTATAATATACAAATTTTGTTGGCCTTGTACAAAGGAAAGTGTGGTTGTCAGAACGACTTCCTGTAGGTACACCCGTTTTTCCATTCTGAACAGCCATACGCGGTTTTTCCTTTTATAATCGTTCCTTTGCCACATAGCGGGCAGGTTTTTCCCGCCAATTCGTTATCGGATGGGATAGCGGGAGCGGACGTGGCTGAAGAAGTGTTTTTTCGTGGGGTGCCGGTCTTTTTTTTAGGCTGTTTGGCCGTAGAGGGTGTTGCAGCTTTTGTCGCTGTTTCCTCTATTGCGGTGACACGGCGGTTTGTATTATCACTTAAAACGCTGTGTACTATTTCACTCACCATCTGCTTTAATTCATTTAGAAAAGTCGTTGCATCATAGCTTTTCTTTTCTATTTCACGTAGTTTCTTTTCCCATATACCCGTTAATTCGGCAGATTTCAACAGTTCTTCGCGGATTAGTCCCACCAGTTCTATTCCGGTAGGGGTTGCAATCAAATTTTTGCGTTCTTTACGGATATAATGGCGTTTGAACAGGGTTTCAATAATGGCTGCGCGTGTAGACGGACGTCCTATTCCATTTTCTTTTAATGCATCGCGTAGCTCGTCATTATCTACCAGCTTACCGGCAGTTTCCATAGCGCGCAGTAAAGTTGCTTCTGTATATGGCCGTGGGGGCTGTGTCCACTTCTCGTCTAGTTTGGGCAGATGTGGCCCGCTTTCTCCTTTCACAAAAGCGGGTAAGGAGTGTTCTTCGTCACTTTCACGGGCTTCTGCGTCAGGATCGGTCATACCTTCAGGCAGATTGGTTTGTGGTTTGGCAAAGATAACGCGCCATCCGGGATCTAGAATCTGTTTTCCTGTGGCTTTGAACTCTATACTGTCAGCTTCGCCTATTACGGTAGTAGTGGCAAACTTACAGTCGGGATAGAATACGGCAATAAAGCGGCGCGCTACCAGATCAAATACCCGTTTCTCCATTTCTGTCAGATTTACAGGAGGTTGTCCCGTAGGAATAATGGCATGGTGATCCGTTACTTTTGAATTGTCAAATACTTTTTTGGACTTGATGAGCTTTTGTCCTGCCAACGGGGCGGTAAATGCTGTGTATGGAGTTAGTCCCGCCAATATATTGGGACATTTGGGATAGATATCATCGCTTAAGAAAGTAGTATCTACACGAGGGTAAGTAGTCACTTTCTTTTCATACAATGACTGGATAAGTTTTAGAGTTTCATCGGCTGAATAAGCGAATTTTTTATTACATTCCACCTGCAGGGAAGTCAGGTCGAAAAGACGGGGGGGGGCTTCTGTTCCTTGTTTTTTTGCTACTTCTGTCACAGTAAAAGGAACATTTTTGACACGCTCCATGAGTGCCTGTCCGGTAGCAAGATCAATGATGGGAGGAATTCCCCTGTTCTCTTCAGCCTTTTTGGCTTTCTTGGGATTCTCTTTGGCGTCGCTTTCTTCCTGAGCTAATTCCTCATCGCTTTTGCGGATGATGGCAGAGAATGTGGTTTCCCGGTATAAAGTAGCCAGCACCCAATATTGTTGCGGAGTGAAGTTTTCTATTTCTTGCTGACGCTTTACTATCAGTGCCAGAGTCGGAGTCTGCACCCGTCCTATAGATAGTATTTGTCTGTTTTGTCCGTATTTCAAGGTATAGAGCCGGGTGGCGTTCATACCCAATACCCAATCGCCGATAGCACGGCTTAATCCGGCTTCGTATAAAGGTTGGAATTCTTTTTGGTCTTTTAGTTTGTTGAATCCTTCGCGTATGGCTTCTTCAGTCAAGGATGAAATCCATAGACGTTTCACCGGGCAGTGTGCTCCTGCTTTCTGCATGACCCATCGTTGAATAAGTTCTCCTTCTTGGCCGGCATCACCGCAATTTATAATTTCATCGGCATTTTGCATCAGTCCTTCTATAATGCGAAATTGTTTTTCAATGCCCGGATCGCTGATCAGCTTAATGCCGAAACGAGGTGGGATCATGGGAAGGCTGGACAGGCTCCATGCTTTCCATGAGGGAGTGTATTCATGAGGCTCCTTCAAAGTACAGAGGTGTCCGAATGTCCAGGTAACCTGATATCCGTTTCCTTCTATATATCCGTCTTTTTTGTTTTTTGCTCCCAGTACATCCGCTATGTCACGGGCTACGGAAGGTTTTTCGGCAATACAAACTATCATATTTTTTTCGTTTCTGTTCAAATAGGATTGCAAAGGTAATAAAAACCTCGGAAGAGATTTTGTTTTGTCTTTATTAGTTCTTCTTTTATAAGAATTTAAAAGTAGATATCGGGGGCTTCAAGGTCATTTCAGTGCAAGTGGGCTATTAGGTATGGCTTTTCTGTTATTTGCTGTTTGACGAATGTTTTTTGAACTTTTCTTTATGATTTCAGTTTCTTTTCAGAATCCTATAAGAATTTTGCATCAAAAAGATACTATAAAACAATGTGATTATGAAAAAGAATTGGATGTTATTTTTATTTTTCGCAGCTTCTGCTGCACTAACTTTTAGTGGTTGTAGTGATGATGACAATAGCGATGTTCCTGAAAACACACATTTGGTTTCAAAAGAAGTACAGGCTGCATTTAATGCAAAATATCCGCAAGCTAAAGACGTGGAATGGGAGCTGAAAGGTGATTATGCTGTAGTAGATTTTAATTGGGATGGTGGGGAGCATTCTGCATGGTTCAATCCGTTATCGGCTGCCTGGTATATGACAGAAACAGATGTTCGTTATGAAAATCTTCCCGAACCTATACTTACTGCCCATAAAGCAAGCAAATATGCTGATTGGCGGGTGGATGATGTGGATAAGTTGACTCGTGAGGGAATGGAAACTCTTTATGTCATTGAGGTAGAAAAAGGAGAGTCTGAGCTGGATTTGTTTTATTTGTCTACAGGCATATTGGTAAAAACTGTTGTAGATACCGGATACGAAGAAGATTATGATGATTATTTGCCGCAGCCTGATGCAAATGGCATTATAGCTATTGTCAAGCAGAAATATCCTAATGCGACAATTGTGGAAATAGAACGTGAGAAAGGTTTGCAGGAAGTTACTATTTTAGATGAAAACAAAGAGAAAGAGGTTTATTTCAATGAGCGGAACGAATGGATGGGAACAAGCTGGGATGTACAGGTGGCAAATTTACCGGAAGCGGTAAAAAAATCGGTTATGGAAAAATATTCAGACTATGTGATAGATGATGCTGATTATGTAGTGACACCTGATAATGAATGGTATATACTTGATTTGGAAAACAAACAGACAGGTAAAGAGTTTAAAGCAAAGGTAGATAAGGACGGTACTTGGTTATAATTTTATTATCCCATAGACTTATGCTAGGTAATCAGGTGGTTGTTTACTAGGGCCAGACAGCTTTTTTGTTCTCAAATATTATGACTTTTGTGGCAGGCAGTTGGAGTGTGGAATTTGTATTTCTGTTATACATATTTTTGTGATTTTGATGAGAGGGTAAAAGATAAATATGGAAAAATAGATTTGTATGATATATGATATTCAGTTACATTTGCATTTAGAATAAAAAATAGCATGATGGAAACAGGATTAACTTATACTTCGACTGTTGTCGTTTCAAAAGAAAATGTAGCTGCCACTATGGGTAGTGGCGATTTGAATGTGTTTGCTACTCCCGCTATGGTAGCGTTGATGGAAAATGCTGCCATGAATGCGGTGGCAGGCGGTTTGCCCGAAGGTTCTACTACAGTAGGAGCCATGATGAACACTACTCATATCAAGCCCTCGGCTGTGGGAGATACGGTTTCGGCTACTGCCGTATTAAAAGAGGTAGAAGGCAGAAAACTTACTTTTGAAGTGCGGGCACAAGATAGCAAGGGTGTGATTGGGGAAGGTACACATGTACGTTATATTGTGGACAAGGAGAAGTTTATGAGTAAATTGTCTTAATAATTATTTGAAATTATACCACAACTGAGATCTTCTGTCCTTTTGTGATTCTGAATATTGTTTATTTCGATAACGGGAGGATCAGAAAGAGGAATGAAGAATGTGCTTTAATAAAAAAATCTTTAAGGAGAGCAAAACTAATGACAATCTGGAAAACAGTGTTATTAGAGTTCTGTCCTCCTTTTTCTTATTCTTGCAGTGCTAGGATATATTCGTATAATTTCTTATAAAACGGGTGTTTTGTCAGCGTAGAGGCATCTCCTAATATAATAAGTTTCATACGTGCACGTGTAATAGCGACATTCATTCTTCGCAAATCATTCAAAAAACCGATTTGTCCGTCTTCATTGGCACGTACCAGACTGATTAAGATCACATCCCGTTCCTGTCCTTGGAAACCGTCTACCGTATTGATGGTGATGAGGTGTCGGTAAGGCTTGAAAAATGCATCCCGTTTTATCAGTTGGCGGAGATATTGTACTTGTGCTTTATAAGGAGAAATCAGTCCTACATCAATCCGTTCTTCCAAAAAACGTTCTTTTCCTATTTTATTAATGTAATGGGTCAGTTGGGAAATGGAAAGTGCCGCCTCGGCTTTATTGATACGGCCGAAACTTTCACCTACAAATTCTTCATTGCAGTTCATTCCTTCCGTATTCACCCATTCTATAGGAGTGTCGTAATCCAGAATCCCACGGTATTTTACTTCGGGAGCGGATTTCAATTCCCCTTGATAGAACCATTCCGAAGAGAAATGCATGATCTCATCATTCATTCTGTATTGAACCTTCAGCAGGGAAACAGTTTCCGGTTTGTTCTGCACAATTTCCTGCATCAAAGTCTGATCCAATCCGCCTCGTGCAGCTTCCACACATTTTATGGTAGGAGGGAGCTGGCAATGGTCTCCTGCCAGGACTATCCGGTCTGCTTTGCGGATGGCGATCCAGCAAGCGGGTTCCAATGCTTGTGCGGCTTCATCTATAAATAAAGTTCCGAATCTACGCCCTGTCAGAACCCGGTTGGCAGAGCTTACCAATGTGCAAGCTATGACACGGGCTTCACTGAACAAGGCTTCGTTGATGCGGATCTCCAGCTCGGTGGCCCGGTCTTTCAATGAATTAATTTTCAGACGTATATTTTCCCGTTCCGCTCCCTTGCGCGAACGGTTGTAGAGTTCGCGTATGGCCTTTCGGATGCTCCAAAGCTGCGGATAATCCGGATGACTTTCGAAGCGTCGTTCGTAGGTAAAGGATAACATCTTATCATTGACACGGGTAGGATTACCAATACGGAGAACGGGAACGCCCCGGTCTACCAGTTTCTCACTAATCCAGTCTACAGCCATATTGCTTTGAGCGCATACCATCACTTGGTTTTCCCGGTGTAGCGTTTCATAAATGGCTTCTACTAGCGTGGTGGTCTTTCCAGTTCCGGGAGGGCCGTGGACAATGGCCACATCTTTTGCATGCATTACTTTGTTCACAGCCTCTTCTTGTGAATTATTCAGCCACGGGAAACGAGTGAAACCAAAACTGAACGTTTGTGCTTTTAATGTGCCGTGGAAAATATCCCGTAGTTCTGCCAGACGATTGTCTTTTGCTTTAATAACTTGGCTTAAGGCTTCAAACATCAGTCGGTAACTGGTTTCATCAAAATAAAGTTGAACCCCCAACTGACGCTCGGTTGCCTGTATGTTGAGTAAAGCGTCTGCCGATGGCAAAACGATGACCATGCGGTCCTCATCCACATAATTCACAGTGGCTGTGAAATTGAAATAATGGATGTTTCCCGGGGCGTCTTGAGTGAAAAAACAAACAGGACGTCCGAATTCGAATACATGTTCTATTTCTTTGTCCTCCTGTCTTTCCATCTCTATAACCAGTTGGTTTAAAGAGTTGTAATAGCTTCTTCCTGTGCTGACAGGATACCAGCACATGCCACGTTTCACTTTGCGGTCGATGCCCATCGCTTCGGTTTGTTGCTTGAAAGTTTCTTTTTCGTAATTATATTCCATGTGAAGCAACAACTCTTTGCGTTGTAATTTGTTAATAATAGTAGAGAGGGATTTATGCTGGTTCATATTTATTCTTTTTTCTATAAGAATTGCAAAGATAATAATTATCCCTCTAAAAGCACTTTATGTTTTATTTTGTTAAACGTATTATAGATTACGCAAGAATTCAATTCTTTTTTCTATCTTGCCAAAAATAAAAAGAATCTAAAACTGTAATAATTATAAATTGTGATGGATATGGTATATGACTTGGACATGTTAAAAGCCTTTTATGCTTCTTTTGAAAAGAAGATAGGGCGGGTAAGAGCAGTGTTGCAGCGTCCGTTGACGTTGGCAGAAAAGATTCTGTACACGCATCTGTATGATGATGCACTGTTGAAGAAATACAAACGTGGTGAGGATTATGTGAATTTCCGACCCGACCGTGTGGCTATGCAGGATGCGACGGCACAGATGGCGCTGCTGCAATTTATCAATGCCGGTAAGGAGACTGTGGCTGTCCCTTCTACCGTGCATTGTGACCACTTGATCCAAGCATATAAAGGTGCCGGTCCGGATATTGCGACAGCAACAGAAAGTAACCGCGAGGTATATGACTTTCTGAGGGATGTGTCTTCGCGCTTTGGCATTGGATTCTGGAAGCCGGGTGCGGGTATCATTCATCAGGTAGTGCTGGAGAATTATGCTTTCCCCGGAGGTATGATGGTGGGTACTGATTCCCATACTCCGAATGCCGGAGGTTTGGGAATGGTGGCAATCGGAGTCGGCGGTGCTGATGCGGTGGATGTCATGACCGGTATGGAGTGGGAGCTGAAAATGCCGAAATTGATCGGAGTACATTTGAAAGGTGCGTTGAACGGATGGGCTTCTCCGAAAGATGTCATTTTAAAACTGGCTGGAATTCTGACTGTGAAAGGGGGGACGAATGCCATTATCGAATATTTTGGAGAAGGTACGGCTTCACTCTCGGCTACCGGCAAAGCGACTATTTGTAATATGGGCGCAGAGGTGGGGGCTACGACTTCTCTTTTCCCGTATGACGAACGGATGAAGGTGTATCTGGAGGCGACCGGACGTAAGGAGGTAGCTGCAATGGCCGATGCAGTGTCTGCCGATTTGCAGGCTGATGCAGAAGTGGTTGCTGATCCGTCAGCTTATTATGACCGGGTGATTGAAATTGATTTGTCCGAACTTGAACCTTATATTAATGGTCCGTTCACACCAGATGCCGCTACTCCTATTTCAGAGTTTGCCGAGAAAGTGCTGGCCCATGGTTATCCGCGTAAAATGGAAGTGGGCTTGATTGGTTCATGTACCAATTCATCTTACCAGGATTTAAGCCGTGCGGCATCTATTGCCCGACAGGTAGATGAAAAACAGTTGAGTGTGGCGGCTCCGTTGATTGTTAATCCGGGATCGGAACAGATTCGCGCTACAGCCGAACGTGACGGCATGATAGATGCTTTTCTGAAAATAGGAGCTACTATAATGGCCAATGCTTGCGGCCCTTGTATCGGACAATGGAAGCGGCACACAGATGATCCGCTCCGCAAGAACTCGATTGTGACCTCTTTCAACCGTAATTTTGCCAAACGTGCAGACGGTAATCCGAATACACATGCGTTTGTAGCTTCTCCCGAAGTGGTGCTGGCCCTGACCATTGCAGGTGATTTGTGTTTCAATCCGTTGAAGGATGCTTTGATCAATCAGGAGGGTGAGAAGGTGAAACTGAGAGTTCCGGAAGGGGATGAATTGCCGTCGACCGGTTTTACTCAGGGAAATCCTGGTTATTTGGCTCCTGCCGGTGCACAGGTGGAAATTAAGGTGAATCCCGAATCACAACGTTTGCAGTTATTGGCTCCGTTCCCGGCATGGGATGGAAAGGATTTTACGGATATGCCTTTACTGATTAAGGCTCAAGGTAAATGTACCACAGATCATATTTCAATGGCAGGTCCGTGGTTGCGTTTCCGTGGTCATCTGGAAAATATTTCGGATAATATGCTGATGGGGGCGGTGAACGCTTTCAATGGTGAAACGAACAAGGTGTGGAACCGTTTGACAAATACGTATGAGGGTGTGTCGGGTACAGCCAAGCAATATAAGGCTGAAGGTATCAGCTCCATTGTTGTTGCAGAAGAAAATTATGGTGAAGGTTCCAGTCGTGAACATGCCGCTATGGAGCCTCGTTTCCTGAATGTAAAGGTTATTTTAGCGAAGAGTTTCGCCCGCATCCACGAAACGAATCTGAAGAAGCAGGGAATGCTTGCGGTGACCTTTATAGACAAGGCGGACTACGACAAGATTCAAGAACATGATTTGATTACCGTCAGCGGATTGGCGGACTTTGCCCCCGGCAGGAATCTGACTGTGACTTTACACCATGAAGATGGCACTCAGGATAGTTTTGAAGTGCAACATACCTATAACGAACAGCAGATAGGTTGGTTCCGTGCCGGCTCTGCTCTAAATGCAAGATAAAAAATGAAGAAGACAGTACCTTATATTACAGGCGACGGAGTGGGAGTGGAAATCACTCCAGCCATGCAAGCCATAGTGAATGCAGCCGTGAAGAAGGCGTATGGCAATGAACATGAAATAGAATGGATGGAAGTTTTGGCAGGAGAGCGTGCTTTTAATGAAACAGGCTCCTGGTTACCGGATGAGACAATGAAAGCGTTTCAAGAATATGGCGTAGGGATTAAGGGGCCGTTGACCACTCCGGTGGGAGGTGGTATCCGCTCTTTGAATGTGGCTTTGCGCCAAACGTTGGATTTGTATGTATGCTTGCGTCCCGTACGCTGGTTCCGTGGAGTGGTATCTCCGGTGAAGGAGCCGCAAAAAGTGGACATGCATATTTTCCGTGAAAATACGGAGGATATTTATGCAGGTATAGAATGGGAAGCCGGAACACCGGAAGCTGAGAAGTTCTATCGTTTTTTGCATGATGAAATGGGAGTGGCTAAAGTGCGCTTTCCTGAAAGTTCTTCGTTTGGTGTAAAACCTGTGTCCAGAGAAGGAACGGAACGTTTGGTGCGTGCGGCGTGCAAATATGCTTTGGAGCATGGCTTGCCGTCGGTTACGCTGGTGCATAAAGGAAATATTATGAAGTTTACTGAAGGCGGCTTCAAGAAATGGGGGTATGAACTGGCGGAACGTGAGTTCGGAGATGCCATTGCGTCAGGCAAATTAGTGATAAAAGACTGCATTGCCGATGCATTCTTGCAGAATACCTTATTGATTCCCGAAGAGTATTCGGTGGTGGCTACCTTAAATTTGAACGGAGATTACATTTCAGACCAGTTGGCAGCCATGGTAGGAGGTATTGGAATCGCTCCCGGAGCGAACATCAATTATAACACCGGTCATGCCATTTTTGAAGCAACTCACGGTACGGCTCCTAATATTGCCGGAAAGGATGTGGTGAATCCTTGTTCATTAATTCTCTCGGCTGTTATGATGTTGGAGCATTTTGGTTGGAATAAGGCGGCGGAGCTGATAGTAAATGCCTTGGAGTCCAGCTTTGGCGAGGGGCGGGCTACTCATGACCTTGCCCGTTTTATGCCCGGAGGTGTTTCGCTCGGTACATCAGCATTTACAAAAGAAATCATAGAAAGAATAAACTCCTAAAAACTCACGGATATGAAGAAAGAATATATCATTTACAAACTCTCCGAGGAAATGAAGAATGCGACCCGGATTGAGAACGAATTGTTCAAGAAGTTTGATGTAAAGCGCGGATTGCGTAACGAAGATGGCACCGGTGTTTTGGTAGGGTTGACCAAGATAGGCAATGTAGTAGGGTATGAACGTATTCCCGGCGGAGGATTGAAGCCGATTCCCGGCAAACTTTTCTATCGTGGGTATGATTTGGAAGATTTGGCACATAGTATCATTAAGGAGAAACGTTTTGGTTTTGAGGAGGTGGCTTATCTGTTATTGTCCGGTCATTTGCCTGACAAGGAAGAGTTGGCTTCTTTCTGTGAGTTGATTAATGACAATACTCCGTTGGAACAGAAGACCAAAATGAATATCATTGAGTTGGAGGGAAATAACATTATGAACATTCTGGCCCGTAGCGTGCTTGAAATGTACCGTTTTGACCCGCAGGCGGATGATACTTCGCGTGATAACCTGATGCGTCAGAGTATTGACTTGATATCCAAGTTCCCGACCATTATTGCATACGCTTATAACATGTTGCGCCATGCCACGTATGGTCGTTCGTTGCATATCCGTCATCCGCGTGAAAAACTGTCTATCGCAGAAAACTTCCTGTATATGTTGAAAAAGGATTATACGGAGCTTGATGCGCGCACGCTTGATTTGCTGTTGGTACTTCAGGCTGAACACGGAGGTGGTAATAACTCTACTTTTACCGTCCGTGTAGTTTCATCCAGCCGCACGGATACTTATTCGGCCATCGCCGCAGGTATCGGTTCGTTGAAAGGTCCGCTTCATGGAGGGGCAAATATCCAAGTGGCGGATATGTTCCATCATTTGCAGGAAAACATCAAGGATTGGACGAATGTGGACGAAATTGATACTTACTTTACCCGTATGTTGAATAAGGAAGCGTATGATAAGACCGGTCTGATTTATGGTATCGGTCATGCGGTCTATACGATATCCGATCCTCGTGCCATCTTGTTGAAAGAATTGGCTCGTGATTTGGCAAAAGAAAAAGGAAAGGAGGAAGAATTTGCTTTTCTGGAGCTATTGGAGGAACGTGCCATTGCTATGTTCGGAAAGATTAAGAATAACGGCAAGACGGTGTCCAGCAATATCGATTTCTATTCAGGTTTCGTATATGAAATGATTGGTCTGCCACAGGAAATATTTACACCTTTGTTTGCAATGGCTCGTATCGTGGGGTGGTGCGCACACCGCAATGAGGAGCTGAATTTTGAAGGAAAACGTATTATTCGTCCGGCCTACAAGAATGTATTGGAAGAACTGGAATATGTGCCGTTGAAACAGAGATAATGATTTAGAGGCACCCGGTTTGCGATAAGCTTTGGTATGATTGCCTTAGCTGGGCGGCCATGCGGTCTGTATTGTTGTAAAGAAAAGTAAGATATCTTCGTGGACAAAGTAAGATATGTTCCCGGGCAAAGTAACACTACTTACCTGCCCTACGAAGATATCTTACTTTTTTCAGTGAGGTATGGCCGTTCATAATACTCTGTATAGAATACCTTGAAAAATCCTTCAAATCCTTCATTCTTCCCGCAAACGCCCTGTCCGTCGGCATTCCGGCTGAAGGATTGGACTCGGGAATCCTTCAGCCGGGGATTGGAATCCTTCAGCCGGACCGATGTTCCTCCGATTCTTAGGGATTTGATTTTCCTGAAGGATATTTTCCGGCTGAAACATTTCACGATGCATATCCTTCAGCCGGAATGCCGACGGGCAGGGCGTTTGCGGAATGGCTGAAAGATCTGAAAGAAAAGTAAGGCGGTTCGGCATGTAGATGCCGTTATGGAAAAAACAACAGGTCAAAGTTTAAAAAGGTCTTGTTCTTTCAATGAA
>NZ_JBCOCI010000004.1:0-191336 GCF_040929485.1 Phocaeicola sp. RTP21198st1_B8_RTP21198_201120
ATTATCTGCAAATTCAGTAATGAGAGGACGTGTAAACGCAATAAGGACGTTCAAGGGCTTAGTTGCGGATTTGAGGTTAATTAGAAATTAACAGTGTTAAAGCGTACAATCCAAGGAGCTATTGTAGTTGTCAGTTTCAAGTATGCACTTTCATCGTCTATTGTTCCACCATCTTCCGGTATAATTGTCGAGCTGCCGATTTCCTTGAAAGTTCCAATCTTCAATGAATAGATGTTGTTACGCATGATAGCATATTGCATATTGTTTTCGTTTCCTTTGAAATGTTCGATAGGTGCGTAGTAATAACAATATCCATCTGTATAAGTTACCAAATTCTCAGCCTTATAAGCCGGGTAAACAGATTTCAAAGCATCCATTGAACGGAAATACTGATTGGCATATTTATATATGGTACCTACATTAGTACCCTCATTATCCAAGATTTCGCCACGGAATACAATACCTGTTACCACGCCTTTTTGCTGGTGATCCTTTGTTACTGAATTTTCAAGGCAATAAGTCAGGAATGCATCGTTAGATTGTGCAATTTCACCAATTTCAACATCACTTGACTTAGGAAGGTCCTTCAAGAAAGCATTGTTATAAATATCCTGTGAAGTCTGTAATTCACCTACTGTATTGAAGAAATAATCTGTAGCTGTTTTATCTCCATCAGCCCACAATCCGTCTGTTAGTGTCACGCTATTCTTGTCCACTGACTTAGGATCTACCAAATAATCACTATTAGTCAATGTACCAAATGGAGAGATGGTACTCCAATCACTGGTCTTATGTCTTACCGCATAAACGGTTTTTGACAAGTTCACCATAGCATATTTATCCAAATACACAGTCCATGTCTCCTCTGCTGTTGTAGAAGTTCCTTTTTCATAATGGAAAGCACCCGTTCTATCTGTTGCTACAAATACAGGAGCTTCTATTGAAGTCGTTGTTTCATTCTGTTTAACATTACCTTTATATTTATTATCAAGAGTTGACTCCAACTGATATCTGCCCGTTTCGTTTCCACCATTTAGCAAAACCCAAATTTCTGCATTATCAGCGTCAAGTAAAGCCTTGTTCAATTTAGTGATATAAATGTAGCTGGTTTTATCAGCTGTTGTTGTTTTCAACCATCCGTCAGTGGTTACCGTAGGGATAATGGTTACTTTAACCTTTACATTATATTTATTGTC
Source organism: Phocaeicola sp. RTP21198st1_B8_RTP21198_201120 (assembly GCF_040929485.1). Taxonomy (NCBI): domain Bacteria; kingdom Pseudomonadati; phylum Bacteroidota; class Bacteroidia; order Bacteroidales; family Bacteroidaceae; genus Phocaeicola; species Phocaeicola sp. RTP21198st1_B8_RTP21198_201120. The sequence goes on from NZ_JBCOCI010000004.1 coordinate 1,197, forward strand.
ATTATTGTTCGGTGTAAATGTTATCTTGGAAACCACACGCTCCACTCTTATGGCTTGAATGATAGGTTGTGTAGGGTCCTGACTTGTGATATTTACCATTGCCGCTTCACTATTAGCCATCATAAAATGATCTCTTGCCGATGCACCTTTCGTAACAACATCAACAGATGCGTCGTTAGAGCTTCCTGCGGTAATAGAATAATTTGTAACATACTCATATACACCGGCAGCTGTTGCACTTGTTTCTTTTGCCTTATTTGCTATATCTGCACAAGGATTCAAAATAACCAATACATTATAACTACCTGTTTGGTTCAATTGGAAGCTAGGTTCGTAAACGCCACTCGTTACAGTTATATTATCAGCATACTCCACTAATCCTGTCGCTGTATTTCCCTGAACCGGGCTAATGATAATGACAGCATCTTTAATACTACCTTCCGAGGGTGTTCCATTTTCCACATCATCTCCTGTTTCAGCATCGGCAGCACGTCCTGAACCTGTAGAAGTAGAGATACTTAATGTAAGGTTAGCTTTCACCTTTTCTGGTTGTTCAATATTGTTGTTTTCTACAATATCATCGTTTGTACATGCTACCAAAGCGGCGCAAGCAAACATTCCTAATAATAAACCCTTAATCTTCATAATCTTAAGTTTTTCAGTTTATAAATTCTTTATTTTTGTAATTTCTATTCTTGTTCATTGATATTGCAAAGGTAAAGGCCTTTTAAGGTTAGTCTTAATTGGTGTTTTCGGCAAAATAGATTGGCATCTTTGACAAAATGACTTTTGGAGTCTTTTTGAAGGGCATTTTCTTCATCCATGAATGAAACGCCCTATACTTTGCAAGAATCGCCACTTATATTTTTCGTAGCGATAAACAAAAAATACACCGCCATATATGTTTGCATTTTTCAATTTGTTAAATTGTTCAATATTCATCCTTTTGTCTAACTGAACTTCCTGTTACGCTTCCCCCTTTTGATACTCCTTCTGAAGTTGGTGAAGTGCATTTCATTCAAACTCCTTATTTATCTGGTACTTTCTTTCCGTATCGGATAGTCATGGAATATAGCGGCTTCAGAGATTGCGGACAAGTGGGAGAAAATACTAAGAAATTCAGCTTCACGGCTACTACACTACGCCAGATTCAATCCGCACCTACAGTAGAGGTTCTTCAAAGAGATTGGTTCAAATCCAGCAATGAGGTATTTCCTTAAGGAGTCGTTCACAATTATTTCACCTAATATTCCGGTCTGAATTCCACTCATAATGCAGTTCCAAAAAGTAAGTGCAGTTCATGAAGCAAGTAAGTGGCCTTACTTTTTTTCTATAATATGGGTAACTGTCCGGATGAAAAAATAATAAAGATATTTGCGAGTATCTACTTATCAGGTTTAATAAATAGCTATAGCCATAAAATTCAAAATCCGGGAATAGACTCTACTACCCCGGATTTTACCTTGCGCTTTTCACAAAGAACAAGTTTCTTCTAACATCTTTTATTGTACTGTTTGTCTATATGTCTTATTTTCCAAAGATTGCATCATCTTTACGTTTATTGACCATTTCTTCCAAATTGGCACCGACTTCAACAGAACCTTTGGCCTGCGCCTGTTTGAAATAACTTTCGGCAGAGTCGAGATCCCCTTGCAACAGTTTCAGCACGCCTCTGTTGTTCAGCGTCGCACTCGCTTGTGCATCAGCCTTATCCAAATAACGGACTGACTGTTGCAAGTCACCTCGTTGGAGTTCGATAGCGGCAGCGTTTATATTCGCTGTTGGGTCATCAGGGAACATGCGCACTGCCACATCGAACACTTCGTTAAACTCGTTGCTTCCCTTTTCGTATGTCTGAGCAACCAAGAACATTTCCTGCAAGCTCAACTGCTGGGGACGGGTTCTTATAATCTGTTTCGCTTCCTCTACATTGAATCCGCGTACTACATAACGCACTGTGTAATCAGAGTGACGCAAAGCCGGATAGCAATCTTGTAATAACGTGGCATATACTTTTCCACCATCCAAGGCTTTAATGCATCCCTCCTTCACATCATAATCGTTTTCATTCTTATCTATTATAGACAAAATTTCATCTTTCAGCGGTAAAGCATTCTTTGTGACATATTCACGCAATCCAGCCCAGTCTTCGGGCACAGAATTCACTTTGAACAGATCTGCTTTAAAACCATACTCGCTCATTACATAGTTCTTTAACGCTTCAGCACGACCTTGCGCCAGACGCGCATTAGCCGCATATCTGCCCTCAGGAGAGGCATAACCCACGATATCTATTTCAGTAACGGTAGTATTGGCATCATTCTTCACCACATCCACTGTACGCTTGATAGCTGCCAGTTCAGAGGGATTACGACGATAATCAGGATAAATCCTGGTCTGGTTTACCGGAAAATCCAAATAAGCACGGCCTTCTTCAGCACGATTCTTCACAGCCTCGACAGCAGGAGAAACAAATGCCACAGCAGGTTTCACCACATAACGCTCCAAATTGGCACGGGTCACAAAGGCGCTGCTTTCTTCTTTTTGGCAATTGGCACAACCACGGACATCAGCCAACAGTTCCAGTTCAGCACCATTCATCCATTTCTCGTATGGAATACGGGCTGAATAATTTACAGTCTGTTCCGTTCCATTCTTACGACGAAGAATGGTATATGCATCCGACGGAATACTGCGTTCACGCTGTTGCACGATGGAACGGATACGCCCATATACCCAAATAGCAGGCAAAATCCTGTTATAACTGTTATCCTGTGTCTTCAAAACCGGAGTCAGAGTTGCCACACAGTTGGAAGAAAGTTCCATTGCAGTCGGCAACGTGATATCCATTCCTATCATCACCTGTCCATTATCACTAATCAGGATTGACTGGTTGCTGACTTGTACCTGACCACCTGATAATGTCTGTGCACCTACCGGAATAGTCGGAATCAATAATATAAGAAGTATATAACATATAAGTTTCATAATCCGTAATTTTTAGAATATATAAATAAGATTCAGAGCAGCCTTAGTAGGACCCCAATAATTCTTGTTGGATTTCTTCAACATATCTCCACATTCTTCACACTCATATTTCTTATAACGCACATAAGCATAACCCAAGCCGATGGTGGCGCCCAGATTCCAATGACGTCCCAGCACAAACTGATAACCGTAACTGACACCGCCACCATAAAAATGTCCCTTATAACGGAAGTCTTTCAAATCATCGAAAGGAGAAAACGGCAAATCAATACCGGTAGTATTGTATGCTCCTCCCATTAAATGGAAACCGAAGAAATGACCATTGAACTTATCACAAAGCCAATAGCGCAACTCAGGCTGTACCATCACCAGTTTCAGCATTTTATTATCGCTGTATTTCCAGGGATTATAATAAAACGGAATATTCACTGTAAGCTTCTTACTCAACCCTACTTCCACTCCTAAGTTTGGTATGGCGACAGCATCCATCGCCACATTAGTTTTAACAGCCATCTGTCCATACATAAATAAGGAAGAAGCCAACAGACACACCCATGAAAATAAAAATCTTCGTATTACCATATTCTATTCTTTCTAGCTAAGTTATTGTTTACTTCACAAAGGTAAAGGCTATTTTTTTAACAGGATATTGGCAAATTAATCTTTATTAAGAGGTAGTTTCAGCAAAATGCAAAATGAACAAAAAACAATCCTAGTTCCTATTTTCGTCAAAAATAGAACATACATTCAATGAGAAACATTCCAACTATCAAATGGAACACCAACGGAGTTTTCTCCATTCATAGGTGAAACTCCTTTCATCATGATAGAAACGCCCCTTATATAGCCAAACACCCCCTTCTTTCCAACATAGCAGGCATTTTCATCAAAAAGAGGGTGTTTTCATCAAAAAAGCTTGAAAATAATTTGGATACATAAAAGGAATACCTATTTTTGTATCGGATGATAATGGGTCAATCATTCAAATAATCAAAAAACAATAAAAAATTATAGTTCTATGAAGGCAATGCATTTAATAATTGCCATGCTCGTCATGATGAGTTTGGCATCCTGCTCTGCAGATGGTAATGACCCCGTTGAAAACTCTGTTTCAACGTATCTCCTAGAAAAAACGTATGGAGCCAGAAGCGTTACATACAAAGAAAATAATTCTGACAAGTTAAAATTAAGTGAATTACCGGCTATCAGTCTTTCTGAGGCCGACCATATTCTATCTGTCCTACGAAAACATACTGATGCTCAAGAAGAACTTGATATTCGAACTGCTACCAAAGGAGAACAAACATGGCTGAGAATTGTAATGAAGCAAACAATAGATCATAAATATGCTTTCACTATCCAGCTGAATATGAACTGTTACAGTGACGGAAGCTTGTACTATGGCGGATATCAGGCGGAATGTTCTTCTTCTTTGATAAAATGGTATCTTAAAGGTTTTAGCCTGGCTACCGATAATGCCACAAAAAATTATAAATTCGAATCCCAAAGCTATATTTATATGAAAGTAATAGATAACGGAATCAAATATATGCAGATTCCTGTCACTATAAAAGGCAACTATAATCCCCGAAACCATGATGCTGCATTTTCCTACAATTTATGATATATAATGCAATAATCACTTTATAATATATACCATCATTCCCCCCTTGTTTCTAGCTTAGCCTACATACCTTAAAAAAAGCAAGAGACAAGGGGTGCACTTCATTCAAATACAATCGTCTAATAATCAAGGAAAAACAAAACAGTATGAATGAAATACCTACCATCCTTTATTTCCACCGAACCTGTTGATACTAAAAACAGAATATATTCTTATGATTTTTAGTTGGTTATGAAAATATAGTTTGCTATATTTGTAGGAATTCCTAAAATAGATTAAGGAATAATATCAGGCAGATTGTACGTGACCAATTTGATTACAGGGGAATAAAAGTGAAACAATTTATTATAATGAAATCTTTAATAATCACCTTATTATGTAGTTTTTGTCTATCAACTACTAATGCCCAAAGTTATTTCCGCCAGTGTGGTATCCAACTACTTACCAAACAAAACGGATTGAGCAACAATACATTGACTGGAATCTATCAGGATAAAGCCGGCTTTTTATGGTTAGGAACCGATGTTGGACTGAGCCGCTATGACGGAATACATTTTCATAATTACAATTTGATTGATAAAGAGCCACGTGCCTTAGCTCATTTATATGAAACATCAAACAATCTGCTATGGTCCCATATCGCCAATTTAAACCAAATAGCATGTTTTGACAAGATGCGTGGAATCTATATGCCACTTATCTCACCTACCCCTGAGGTATTGAAAGATATACAGGATATATGTGTACTGCAAGACAAATTATATGCCTTGACCTCCAATGTCATAGTAGAGTTAAAGATGGAGAAAAATGCAGATGAAATAAGACTGACCGCCCAACCGCTTATAGATATAAAAACAAAAGTCCTAAAACTTTATAATAACGAAGATATTTTATGCGCACTGACAGTAGAGAATCAAATCTTACTTTATAACGTTTCCGATAAAAGTAGCGAGCATATAAATGGAACCGATCTAGGTATTGTGAAAGCCGACAACATTGAAAAAATACATATATATAATAATAATGTGTGGATCTGTGACCAAACCGAAGGAATCATCTGTTATAATACAAACACTAAAACATCCCGCACACTGAATGACAACAGCCAGTCATCCTTCATTCAAAAAGATATACGCGATATTATCCAGATAGATAAAACCACATTCATTATAGCCACATGGAGTTCACTGTCAGCCATAAGATTTGAAACGGACAACTACCTCCAGTCGCCATTCCACATTATAGACCTGACCCAACATGATTCTTACTATACCCCTATCCTCAAAAACAGAATTACCGACATCCATTTTGACAAATCCAACAATGTGCTTTGGGTAGGAACTTTCGGCAGAGGATTACTGAAACTGAATCTCAAAGGAAACGATATCAACCGTATCCTGTTGAACGATGAAATAAGATATGTGAATGGTATAGCACAAGATGCCGATGGATACATCTGGCTGGTCACCGAAAAAGATGGCATATATAAAAGTATAGAAAATAAGATCTTCCCCAATCTGCGCTTTTCCTTATGGGAGAAAAGTAACAAGAATAATCATTATTGCCTGCACAAAGATCGAAATGGAGGACTATGGTTCGGCGATAACAAAGGAAACATTCTTTGGGTAAATCCTACTACCGGTGAAACAGTGATTCACCAACTACCCCCCGAAACAGCAGACTCTGCTGTAACTGCTGCTATCTTGAAACTATATCTAAACTCACAAAACCATTTATGGATTGCCACCGAAAAAGGAATAATGGTCTATAACCATCAGACACACGAATGTATAGCAGCACAACCTTATACGAAAGAATTCAAAAAAATAACCGCTATATGAGAAGATGGAGATGGAACCATGTGGCTGGGTACTGAAAAAGGGATACACCGTGCCAACTGTAAAGGGAAACAAATAAAATTCACTGGTGGTTATGAAAAGGAAAGAAACCTGACACCCGGAAAAGTATTAGCACTTTATCTGAACAACTATAACCAACTGCTTATCTCGTACACTGATAAAATTATCCAAATAGACGGAAAAGAGAAAACCGTATCCTCTACCATGATCTTGCAAAAGGACTTGCCTAACGGACACATAAGCTGTATGATAGATGATAAGAACGGAAATACCTGGCTAGGAAGCAATGCTGGTTTTATCACACTAAATAACAAGAACAATGCATCATATGCCTATGCATTACCGGAGAGTTATTACGATGTATGTCGGCTGAATGACGGGAAATTACTATGGGCGAACTCTACAGGGTTGCTCTATTTTGAACCGCGCACTTTAAAAGAAAGTTCAAGTAACCGCCAATTCCATATCTCCGATATAGATATTAATTACAATAAAGTAGAAATAGGAGAAAAAATAAACGGACAAGTCATCCTAGACATACCTGCGTACCTGATAGAACATTTATCTTTAGACTACAATAACAACAACTTGATTCTCTATCTAAGTGATTTGAAATACGGAACCTCGCCCAACACAGTGAAATATCGCCTGTTACCCACAGAAGAAAAATGGAATACGAATTATGACGATCATATAAAACTCAGCAATATCACTCCTGGGAAATATGTGCTGGAAATACGCTCGTCTTATCCGTTGGAAGAAAATGAACAAATAACCCGGTTATCCATCAATGTAAATAGATATTGGGCTGCAACCGGATGGGCCATCGCCGCATACATCCTGACTATTATCATTATTTCCTTGTTTACATGGATGTACTTTAACCGGAAATTACAGAAACGGCAAGTTTACAAAGCCAAAGAAGTGAAACTGAAAGAAAAGCTGGAAGAAGAAACAGAAATAAGAAAAGAAGAAGAGAAAAACCACCAATTGCGTGACCAAATCAGATATATGTTGGCACAGGAATTACGCACTCCGTTATCACTCATCACTGCTCCGTTAAAAGAAATGATTACTAATACGACCTTCCCGGAATCATTCCTGCAAAAAGCTAAAATGGCCTATCGGAATTCAATCAGCCTGCAAGACATTTGTAACCAGCTATTGAATATTCATCAGCAAGAAAGTTACAGTCTTAAATTGAATGTGGCCCCCTATCCCGCCAGCGTGATAGCCGACACTGTAGTTCGTGCCTCTCACGAGCTACTGAACGTCAGTCCCATTAACCTGCATTATGACAAAGACAACAAAATAAATACAGAAATATGGATTGACCGGAAAAAGATAACCTTTATTCTAAGTAATATATTATCCAATGCCTATCGGCATATCTCGTATTCCGGTTCCATCCGTTTTACTGTAAACACCAGTATTATCAACGGAAAGGATTTCTGCCTTTTTACTATAGAGGATGACGGGAAAGAAATGATAGAAGAGTCCTCTGTTATCTTCCTTGGATCGGATAATTACAACCCTCCAAGCAACCGGCTACACCCCGAATTAGGCATTGAAATTATGAAAACGACAGTACTCGCCCACCACGGTGATATCCAGATCACTCAAGAAAAAAACAAAGGAACCCGAGTTGTCCTTTATATCCCTCTAGGTAAGCAACATTTGAAAAATGATGAAAACGTATGTTTCATCGAACCCGAAACAATAGCGGAAGATCCAAATAAAGCAATGATTACCGCAGAGGATAAGAGACAACAGGAAATAGCAAACAGCATAACTGCCAAACCTATTGACAACCCCGAAACCAAATACAAACTACTGGTTGTTGAAGACCATGCAGATATCCGCCTCTATCTGAAAGTATTATTCTCTGCTACCTATAATATTATTATGGCGGAAAATGGGGAAGAAGGAGTAAGAATAGCGCGTAAAGAAATACCGAATCTTGTAATAACGGATGTCATGATGCCTATCATGAACGGTTTTGAATGTTGCCGTATCCTAAAAGAAGATCTAAAAACTTGCCATATCCCTATTATTCTACTGACAGCTTTGACAGATGACGAAAATATAGTGAAAGGAATAGAATTAGGAGCTGATGACTATATTCTGAAGCCGTTCAATCCGGAGATTCTCCGCACCAAAGTAAAACGTTTAATAAAAAGCCGGACTGAACTGAAACAGATTTATACCAAACTACTAATGCCTTCCATCACCGTCAACGGCTCGCAAGAAGAAAATACGGAAACAATCATCATAGAAGACCCGTTCATCACACAAATTCTGAATATTGTAAATGAGAACCTGCAAAATCCGGAATTCAATGTGAAAAAACTGGCCGAAATGCTGAATATGAGTCAACCTACCCTTTACAGGAAAGTAAAACAACTCACTAATTTCACTATCATAGAATTAGTAAGAGGAGTCCGGTTAAAACGCTCTGCCGAATTACTGAGAAGCCGCAAATACAATGTTCAGGAGGTAGCCGAAATGGTTGGTTATAATGACATCCCCACTTTCAGAAAGCACTTTGTCGATTTCTATGGCACTACTCCCTCCACATTTAATAGTAAAGAAGATACGGAAGATAAAAAATAATCGTTAACAGCCAAATATTTTTTGAATTAAAAATCGTACCTTTGCAGCCAAATATATAGGTATAGTATGCAAGACATTAGAAACATTGCGATCATCGCCCACGTAGACCACGGAAAAACAACACTGGTGGACAAGATGATGCTGGCGGGACATTTGTTCCGCAACGACCAGACAAATGGTGAACTGGTATTGGATAATAATGACTTGGAACGCGAAAGAGGGATAACTATCCTTTCAAAGAACGTTTCAATTAACTACAAAGGAACAAAAATCAATATTATTGATACTCCGGGACACGCCGACTTCGGTGGCGAAGTAGAACGTGTACTCAATATGGCTGATGGATGTATCTTATTGGTAGATGCATTCGAAGGCCCGATGCCGCAGACACGCTTCGTATTGCAAAAGGCGTTACAGATCGGTTTGAAACCTGTAGTTGTTGTGAACAAGGTGGATAAACCCAACTGCCGTCCGGAAGAAGTATACGAAATGGTATTCGACTTGATGTTCAGCCTGAATGCTACAGAAGATCAGTTGGACTTCCCCGTTATTTATGGTTCTGCCAAAAATAATTGGATGAGTACTGACTGGAAGACCCCAACAGAAAATCTGGTTCCGTTGTTGGATGCTATTATTGAGCACATTCCAGCACCGAAACAGCTAGAGGGAACTCCTCAAATGTTAATCACCTCTTTAGACTATTCAGCATATACAGGTCGTATAGCTGTGGGACGTGTACATCGTGGTACCCTGAAAGAAGGTATGAATATTACACTGGCAAAGCGTGATGGCAGTCTGATAAAGTCTAAAATCAAAGAACTACATACTTTTGAAGGCTTAGGACGTAAAAAGACAGATGCCGTTTCATCGGGAGATATCTGTGCTGTAGTAGGTGTAGAAGGCTTCGAAATTGGTGATACCATCTGCGATTTCGAAAATCCGGAACCATTGCCCCCCATCGCCATTGACGAACCGACCATGAGCATGTTATTCACTATCAACGATTCTCCTTTCTTCGGCAAAGAAGGTAAGTTTGTGACTTCACGCCACATCCAAGATCGCTTGACCAAAGAACTAGATAAGAACCTGGCATTGCGTGTACGCAAAAGCGAACTGGAAGACGGTAAATGGATTGTATCAGGACGTGGTGTACTTCATCTTTCTGTACTGATTGAAACCATGCGCCGCGAAGGATACGAATTACAAGTAGGACAGCCTCAGGTTATTTTCAAAGAAATAGACGGAGTAAAATGCGAACCTATCGAAGAATTAACGATCAGTGTGCCCGAAGAATATTCCAGTAAAATGATCGATATGGTAACCCGCCGTAAGGGTGATTTGGTTTCTATGGAAACACAGGGTGACCGCGTAAACATTGAGTTTGATATGCCTTCGCGCGGTATTATCGGTCTTCGCACCAATGTACTGACTGCATCGGCCGGAGAAGCGATCATGGCCCACCGCTTTAAATGTTACCAACCATACAAAGGTGAGATAGAACGTCGCAGCAACGGTTCTATGATTGCTATGGAAAGCGGAACAGCTTTTGCATACGCTATTGACAAATTACAGGATCGTGGCAAATTTTTCATTTATCCGCAAGACGAAGTATATGCCGGCCAAGTGGTAGGTGAACATGTTCATGAAAACGACTTGGTGATCAATGTAACTAAATCGAAAAAGCTTACCAATATGCGCGCATCAGGTTCTGATGACAAGGCACGCATCATTCCTCCGGTAGTATTCTCGTTGGAAGAAGCATTAGAATACATTAAGGAAGATGAATATGTAGAAGTTACTCCAAAGAGTATGCGTATGCGTAAAGTGATTCTTGACGAAACAGAACGCAAGAGAGCCAACAAAAGCTAATCAATCTACATTGAATATAAAAAAATCCCGAAGGCCATATTACCTTCGGGATTTTTTATCTCTAATCTACAAACTTCACTTTACTAACCTCTCTAGGTTTAGCAGCCGGCATTTCATCGGGATAACCGAAAGCAATCGCATAAAGCAACTCATACCCTTCACTGAATCCCAACTTTTTCATATATTCCGCAGCTGCAGGTGATTTCATGAAACGCACAGGTCCTCCCAAACAACAGGAACCTATTCCCATTGACCAGGCAGACAAAATCATATTCTCACCCAACAAACCACAATCGATCTGTGACATATCATATGCAGGATCGTTAGCAATAAACACTACTGTAGGAGCATTATTGAACATATTCTTAAATCCCGGACGTTCTGCCGCTTTGGGATTTTCTTTTTTGAATATTTCAGTCAAACCATTGATAAATTCCGGATTATCTACTACACGAACCTCCCATGACTGTTTATTCATTCCATTAGGTGCATTGATTCCACATTCTACTATAGTCTGCATCTTTTCACGCTCCACAGCCTCGGGCTTATACTTCCGTATACTACGGCGACTCATAATAGTTTCTACCACAGGGTTTACCTGGCTCACGGAAACACTATCCGCAACAACTTCCTTCTGTCGGGAGCCTTGCGATGTACAGCTGCATAATACGAACATGCCTGCACCAACTAACATTAATCTAAATAATTTCATTTGCTATCATATTTGGTTTGCAACAAATCTAGGCATTTTCAAGCATAAAAAAAAGTGGTTCCTTTATAAGGAACCACTTTTTATATGTTAAATCTGTAAAATTCAAATTACAACTTCGGACCAGCAGCAACCAATTTCTTACCTGCTTCGTTACCAGTAAACTTAGCAAAGTTCTTAATGAAGCGACCAGCCAAATCTTTAGCTTTTTCATCCCACTGAGCAGCGTCAGCATAAGTATCACGAGGATCAAGGATCTTCGGATCAACACCCGGCAATTCTGTAGGAACAACGAAATCGAAGTAAGGAATAACCTTAGTAGGAGCCTTATCAATAGAACCATCCAGAATAGCATCAATGATACCACGAGTATCACGGATAGAGATACGTTTACCAGTACCGTTCCAACCAGTGTTAACCAAGTATGCTTTAGCACCAGTCTTTTCCATCTTCTTAACCAATTCTTCAGCATACTTAGTAGGATGCAATGACAAGAAAGCAGCACCGAAGCAAGCAGAGAATGTCGGAGTCGGTTCAGTGATACCACGTTCTGTACCAGCCAATTTAGCTGTAAATCCAGACAAGAAGTAATACTGAGCCTGTTCAGGATTCAAGATAGATACCGGAGGCAATACACCGAATGCATCAGCTGACAAGAAAATAACTTGTTGAGCGTGAGGACCTTTAGAGATAGGTTTAACAATGTTTTCGATATGATAGATAGGATAAGAAACACGAGTATTTTCTGTTACGCTCTTATCAGCGAAATCAATCTTACCGTTAGCATCAACTGTTACGTTTTCAAGCAAAGCGTCACGTTTGATAGCAGCGTAGATATCGGGTTCGCTTTCCTTATCCAAGTTGATAACTTTAGCATAGCAACCACCTTCGTAGTTGAATACACCTTCGTCATCCCATCCGTGTTCATCGTCACCGATCAACTTACGTTTCGGATCAGTAGACAAAGTAGTCTTACCTGTACCAGACAAACCGAAGAAAATAGCTGAGCTAGTTCCTTCCATATTTGTATTAGCAGAGCAGTGCATAGAAGCGATACCACGAAGCGGGTTCATGTAGTTCATGATAGAGAACATACCTTTCTTCATTTCACCACCGTACCAAGTATTCAGGATAACTTGTTCTTTAGTCTTCAAGTTGAAAACAGTAGCTGTTTCAGAGTTCAAGCCCAGTTCTTTATAGTTGTCAACTTTTGCTTTAGAAGCGTTGAAACATACAAAATCAGGTTCTCCATAAGCTTCCAGTTCTTCAGCAGTAGGACGGATGAACATGTTAGTTACGAAGTGAGCCTGCCAAGCTACTTCCATAATGAAACGTACTTTCATACGAGTTGCAGCGTTAGCACCGCAGAAAGTATCAACAACGAACAAACGCTTGCCGCTCAATTGTTTTACAGCTTTAGCTTTCAAATCAGCCCAAGCTTCTTCTGTACAAGGTTTGTTATCATTTTTATATTCGTCAGAAGTCCACCATACTGAATTTTCAGAAGCTTCATTCTTAACGAAGAATTTATCTTTAGGAGAACGACCTGTGTAAACACCAGTCATTACGTTTACAGCACCCAGTTCAGTAACCTGTCCTTTTTCGAAACCTTCCAATCCCGGTTTAGTTTCTTCAGCGAAAAGCACATCATAAGAAGGATTGTGGAGAACTTCCTTCACGTCGGTAATACCGTACTTGCTTAAATCTAAATTTGCCATTTTTTAATGATTTAATTTGGTTATTGTATAATGTTATTTTTACTCTTTATTTTCTGAGAGAAGATGTTTTTCAACACCCCCTTGTCTAAGGCGCTACAAAATTAGTGCTTTATTTTAAAAAAAAGAAGTTATTAGAGAAAAATTTCCGTAATAATCAAATATTTATATTTGTGTAACAAAAATGCAATTCGTACTTTACAAATCTAGAAATTATTTGTTTCTTTGCAGGTCAAAGTCAACAATATAACAAAAGCATAGATATGAAAATCATCAATCTCAGTGAAGGCAATTCTCTCCTAAACCAATATGTAGCGGAATTGCGCGATATACATGTTCAAAATGACCGTATGCGTTTCCGCAGAAATATTGAAAGAATAGGAGAAATCATGGCATACGAGATGAGTAAAGCACTAACCTATTCCGTAAAGCAAGTACAGACACCCTTGGGAACTGCCACGGCCAGCACACACGATGACAAAATAGTGATTGCAACGGTATTCCGTGCCGGACTGCCGTTGCACACCGGTTTTCTGAACATGTTCGACCATGCCGACAACGCTTTCGTTTCCGCATTCCGTTTTTACAAGGATGACGAGCACCGTATTGTAGATGTGCACATTGAATACATCGCCGCCCCTTCATTGAATGACAGGACCTTGCTTCTCGTTGACCCCATGCTTGCCACCGGTGAAAGCATGGAACTTGCCTGGAAAGCTTTCCTTACCAAAGGCAAACCCGCTAAATTGCAAATGGCCTGTGTCATTGCCAGCCAACAAGGGGTAAAGCATATGGCAGAACTTTTTCCCGGCGATGATGTCACATTATGGTGTGCCGCCATAGACCCTGTCTTGGACGAGCACAAATACATTGTTCCGGGATTGGGGGATGCCGGTGATTTAGCATTCGGCGAGAAACTTTAGGGCTCAAACTATAAAGACAGTTTCACGTGTGTTCGCTTGCACACACTAAAATTCTAAATTAAATGGTTAGTAACCGGCAATTATTCACAGCCTATTACTAACCATTTAATTTTTAAAACAGTTCTGTAGATCTGGTCCCTACAGGGAAGATGAAAAATCTTATTTCACTTCCCAAATATCATTTGTCATCAGTAATTCCTGGAAATTATGATATTTTTTCTTTGCGGCCACTTCTTCAATCTGTGCATTAACAGCGTCATCATAAGTAGGCGCCTCTACATCACGGATCACCCCTAATGCAACCGGAAAATCCGGTCCTTCCATCAATGCCAGTTTCAACTGCAAAGTATTATCCATACAATGAGCATCGTGCACTAAAATATCTTTTTCCGTCACACCATTCTCACCAAGCTTTACCACTTTCAGTCCGAAACCTTCCTGCATCAGCCCGTATTCTTTGTCTACACCAAACAACATCGGTTTACCGTGTTCTAAATAAATGGCATTCTTTGAACGACCTTCTTTCGTATATACTGATTCGTGTGTTCCATCATTAAAAATGACGCAGTTCTGAAGAATTTCACATACAGCCGCACCTTTATGATTGGCAGCAGCTTTCAGAATCTCCACTGTACCAGGACCATCCGTAGCTACCGCACGGGCAAAGAAACGTCCACGCGCACCAAAACATAATTCAGCCGGATGAAACGGATCTTCCACAGTGCCGTAAGGAGATGATTTGCTAACAAATCCACGGGGAGAAGTCGGAGAGTACTGTCCTTTGGTCAAACCATATATACGGTTGTTCAACAAAATCATATTCAAGTCGATATTACGACGAACGGCATGTATAAAGTGATTTCCACCAATAGCCAGCCCATCACCATCCCCTGAAATCTGCCAAACAGTAATCTTTGGATTAGCCACCTTGCAGCCTGTAGAAATAGCTGCCGCACGACCGTGCACAGTCTGCATGGCATATGTATTCATGTAATAAGGCAGGCGGCTGGAACATCCGATACCCGAAATAACGGCAGTATCATGAGGAGCCACTCCCAATTCAGCCATCGCTTTGTGCAGCGAAGCCAAGAAAAAATGGTCACCACAACCCGGACACCAACGAGGTTGTCCCTTTTTGAAATCTTTTGCTGTATATTCGTTCATAGTCTTTACTTTCTTTACGGTTATTATTTATTTAAAATCTCAGTGAAAGCATCAACTAACTCGCTGACTACGAACGGCTGGCCTTTTACCTCATTAAACTGATAAGGAACAAATCCGTCCACTTTCATACGGAGATATCCGGCAAACTGACCAAGATTCTGCTCAGCCACGACTACCTTCTTATATTTCTTCAGCACTTCTGCCGTATTTTGAGGCAGCGGGTTCAAATGAACAAAATGTGCCAAAGCAACCTTCTTGCCTGCATGGTTCATTTCCTCCATTGCTGAATATAAATGACCGTAAGTTCCACCGAAACCCACTATCAACAAATCTGCATCCTCTACGCAGCCTTGCACCTTAACATCAGGCACTGGAATTTTAGCAATCTTCTCGGCACGCAAACGGCACATCAAATTATGGTTTTCAGGCTCGGTAGAAATAGCACCTGTATCACTGTCTTTTTCCAAGCCTCCCAAAATATGCATATAACCTTCCTGTCCCGGCAATGCCCAATAACGGACACCTGTTTCAGTATTACGCTTGTAAGGAGTATAATTATCCTTCATTTCCGGAGTAACATAGGGTGGGTTAATAGCCTGATAGTTTGCCAGATCAGGCAATTTCCATGCGCCGGAACCATTTGCTACAAAACCATCAGTCAGCAACACCACCGGAGTCATGTGTTCCAAGGCAATCTTACAAGCATCATAAGCAGCATCAAAACAATGAGTTGGAGAAGCTGCGGCAATGACCGGCATAGGAGATTCACCGTTACGGCCAAACAAAGCCTGCAATAAATCTGTTTGCTCAGACTTAGTAGGCAAACCAGTAGAAGGACCGCCACGCTGTACATTAATAACCACCAATGGTAATTCTGTAATAACAGCCAGATTCATAGCCTCTGATTTCAGACAAACACCCGGCCCCGAAGTAGAAGTAGCCGCCAACGCACCTGCAAACGAGGCACCGATAGCCGTAGCGCAACCTGAAATTTCATCTTCACATTGAACAGTAGTCACTCCCAATGATTTATGTTTAGAAAGCTCATGTAAAATATCTGTTGCCGGAGTAATGGGATAAGATCCCAAGAACAAACGCAGGCCTGCTTTCTCGGCAGCAGCGATCAAGCCATAAGCCGTAGCCTTGTTTCCGCTGATATCCATATACTTTCCGGGGACTTTAGACTTAGTTTCCACCTTATAAGTATGATCCACAGACGCATGGGTATTGTGGCCATAATCATATCCGGCGTGTATCACTTTAATATTCGCTTCAGCTATTTGCGGCTTCTTTGCAAATTTCTCGCGCAAAAAATTTTCAGCAACCGCCAGGTCACGATTAAACAACCAGCAAACCAATCCCAAAGCAAACATATTACGACATTTCAACATTGACTTGTTGTCCATGCCTGTATCTGCCAGACAGTCTTTCACCATCTGTGAAATAGGAGCAGCAATTACATCCTGCTTAATACCCATTTCTTCAATCGGATTGTCTGTTTTGAAAGCCGCCTTGTCCAGATCTGATTTCTGAAAACAATCTGTATCAATAATGATACAAGCTGTGGACTTCGCAAATTTGTATTGTGTTTTCAATGCAGCGGCATTCATTGCGACCAATACGTCGCATTTGTCACCAGGAGTAAAAACTTTACCCGCACCAATATGCACCTGGAAACCTGACACACCGGTCAACGAACCTTGCGGGGCACGTATATCCGCCGGGTAATCGGGGAATGTACTGATATCATTTCCCACTGTAGCCGAAATATTAGAAAAGATATTTCCGGCCAGCTGCATACCATCGCCTGAGTCGCCTGAGAAACGGACCACCACTTGGTCCAACTCCTTGACTATCATTTCATCTGCCATAACTTATTATTTAGGGTTACAAAATTTCACTGTTTGCAAAGTTCGGAAAGTTCTGTCAAAGGACAAAATATTCCGCTGTCAAACTACGTTTGAATATCAAAATGTACAAAATTAAAGGTTTATTTATTTCCAAGCTAAGAAAAAGTAGAGATAATTACCTGTTTAAAAGCATAAATTTCTATCATTATGACAGCAGCAAAAACGATTCATTTTTACAATTTATTATTTTTATCCATGTTTTATAAACAACATGAAAGTTCATAGCAGAATAATAACATTATTAGATTATAAAAAACAGACAAAAAACAACAAAACAACAAAGAAAGGATTATTTTCTTCCCACTTAAGACATTTTTCGATCTTTCATATTGCCATTTTAACAAAAAGGAGTACCTTTGTAGCCATAAAAGGGCCTTGTAGTTCAACGGATAGAATAGAAGTTTCCTAAACTTTAGATAGGGGTTCGATTCCCCTCGGGGCTACAAAAGCAGTAAACAATTACTATACAATCATTTACTGCTTTTATTTTATCTAGAAATTCTTTAGATTACTTATTTAATCACCCCAAGTTCTTTACCCACTTTAATAAATGCAGCAATTGCCTTATCCAAATGTGCCTTTTCATGACCGGCAGACAATTGGACGCGGATACGTGCCTGCCCTTTCGGAACAACCGGATAATAGAAACCAGTTACATATATGCCTTCTTCCTGCATCTTGGCAGCAAAATCCTGAGACAGTTTCGCATCATAAAGCATCACAGCACAAATCGCGCTCTGAGTTGGTTTGATGTCAAAACCAGCAGCCAGCATCCTGTCACGGAAATAATTCACATTATCCATCAACTTAGTATGCAAGGCATCACTTTCCTTCAACATCTTAAACATTTCCAAGCTAGCACCGATAATGGCAGGAGCTACAGAATTAGAGAATAAATAAGGACGTGAACGCTGGCGCAACATATCAATAATTTCTTTCTTACCGGTGGTAAATCCTCCCATTGCCCCACCAAATGCTTTCCCTAATGTACCAGTAAAAATATCCACACGACCGTATGCTTTAAATTGTTCGGCCACGCCATGCCCTGTAGGACCTACTACACCGGCCGAATGAGATTCATCCACCATTACCAACGCGTCATATTTTTCCGCCAGTTCACAAATCTTATCCAATGGAGCCACATTACCATCCATCGAGAATACACCATCTGTAGCAATAATGCGGTGACGCTGTGCCTGCGCTTCCTGCAAACAACGTTCCAAGTCAGCCATATCAGCATTAGCGTAACGATAGCGTTTTGCCTTACACAAACGTACACCATCTATAATAGATGCATGATTCAACGCATCTGAAATAATAGCGTCTTCTTCTGTAAACAGCGGTTCGAACAAACCACCGTTAGCATCAAAACAAGCAGCATAAAGTATAGTATCTTCTGTTTTAAAATAATCAGAAATGGCAGCTTCCAGCTGTTTGTGTAAATCCTGAGTCCCACAGATAAAGCGTACGGAAGACATACCGAAGCCATGTGTATCCATTGCCTCTTTGGCAGCATTGATCAAACGTTGGTTATCTGACAAACCTAAATAATTGTTGGCACAAAAGTTCAACACATCTTCTCCGTCATTCACCTTGATGTCTGCACGCTGAGGTGTGGTAATGATACGTTCATTTTTATACAATCCGGCTGCCTTAATATCAGCCAGTTCCTTCGCAAGGAACTCCTTCATTTTACCATACATAGCTTTGTTTTTTTATTAAGTATATAGTTTAAGTTTAAAAATCAGTCTGACTTGACAAAGTTCTTATTTTTTTTTGATATCCAATTAAATTATAGAGAAAATTTTGATAAAATATGCAGTTTTCTATCTATCTTTGCTTCCAAAAGGAAACTTAAAGCAAATAGCAAACTATGAAAAATGTATTAATTATCGGCTCCACCGGTCAGATCGGTTCGGAACTAACCATGAAATTGAGAAGTATTTACAATGGTAATATCGTAGCCGGATATATTCCCGGTGCCGAGCCTAAAGGGGAATTAAAAGAATCAGGCCCTTCTGCCATCGTAGATATCACCAATGAACAACAAATTGCCGAAACTGTATCAAAGTACAACATCGACACCATTTACAATCTGGCAGCCTTACTCTCGGCTGTAGCAGAAGCCAAACCTCAACTAGCATGGAAAATAGGCATGGGAGGCCTGTTTAATGTATTGGAAGTAGCACGCGAAATGGGTTGTGCCGTATTTACCCCAAGTTCTATCGGTGTCTTCGGTAACAACACCCCTAAAGACAAGACTCCACAAGACACTATCCGTAATCCGCGTACCATGTATGGCGTTACAAAAGTATCAGGAGAATTACTGAGCGATTATTACCATATCCGTTTTGGTGTAGATACCCGTTCCGTTCGTTTCCCCGGATTAATTTCGTATGTCACACCTCCGGGTGGCGGGACCACTGATTATGCTGTAGACATCTATTATTCGGCTGTAAAAGGTGAAAAATTTGAATGTCCTATCGCAGCCGATACATTCATGGATATGATGTATATGCCTGATGGTTTACGTGCAGCCATTGAAATCATGGAAGCGAATCCCGACAAACTAATTCATCGCAATTCGTTCAACATTGCTTCAATGAGTTTTGATCCGGAAATTATTTATAATAATATAAAGAAGTATATGCCTGACTTCCATATGGAGTACAAAGTAGATCCACTACGTCAAGCTATCGCCGAATCATGGCCGAACTCACTGGACGACACTTGTGCCCGTGAGGAATGGGGATGGAAACCGGAATATGATCTAGACAGTATGACACAGGATATGCTTGCCAAACTAAAAGTACGATTCAATAAATAAACCACTAATATTGAATGTATAAAAATAGCCTTCTCTATCTTTTCCATATAGAATAGAGAAGGCTATTTTTATACATTTCTTGCACTTATATAAAATTTTGATCGTATCTTCGTGCAAATTAACATACTGATTAAAAACATACTATGAATACAAGAGCTATTACCAAAAACAAGAAAGTCGTTACATTCGGAGAAGTAATGTTAAGGCTGACCACCCCCAATTTCCAGCGCTTTTCCCAAACAAACGAGTTTATTGCTACTTATGGAGGAAGTGAAGCGAATGTAGCCATATCACTGGTCAACTTCGGCATCTCCACAGAATTCGTTACCAGACTTCCCGAGAATGCAATGGCACAAGCTTGTGTAAACTCACTCCAAGCTTACGGATTAGGTACAGACGGCATTATTTATGGCGGGAAACGCATGGGATTATACTTTCTGGAGAGCGGTGCAGCATTTCGTAACTCCAATGTAGTATATGACCGTGAAGGATCTTCCTTTGCCACTTTACGTCCCGGCATGATAGACTGGGAAAAGATTCTTTCCGATGCAGGCTGGTTCCACTGGTCGGGTATAGCGGCGTCCCTGTCACAGGAAGGAGCAGATACCTGCCTGGAAGCACTACAAACAGCAGACCGTCTAGGGTTAACTATCTCGTGCGATTTGAATTTCCGCAAAAAATTATGGAATTACGGTAAATCCGCTTCAGAAGTAATGCTCCCTCTTGTCCAATATAGTGATGTCATTTTTGGTGCAGAACCCGAATACAAAGAAATTTTCGGCATTCCCCCGGTAGGTTTTAAAGCTGTAGACACCTCATATCCATTAGATTTGTCCGGTTTCAAAGTATTCGGTCAAAAAGTATCAGAACAAGCGCCCCGATGCCAGAAAATATTTCTGGAATTGCGTAATACCATCACTTCCAATCACAATCTGCTGGCAGCCATACTTTATTCTAAAGGGACATTAAGGCATACCGGTATTTACGATATTGTCCATGAGGTAGACCGTGTAGGTGCAGGAGATGCATTTGTAGGCGGCATGATTTATGGTTTGCTGACCTACTCCGACAATGACCAAAAAACATTAGAATTCGCCCTTGCCGCATCTGCATTAAAAAATACCATATATGGAGATTTCAATCAAGTAACAGTAGAAGAAGTGGAAGGATTAATGCAAGGAAACACTTCAGGAAGAGTAGTCAGATAACTATTTTCATGATTATAGCCAAACAGAATTGATCTGCAAAATGTAGCGTAAAAAAGCAAGTTTACTTCATGGGGCAAGCAAGCTAAGTTACTTATCCAATGTACTTAAGTTTATTTTTGAAGCCACAGAAGATTCATCTATCCTTTTTCCACAAATCAATTCCATTCAGTCATTATAAAAAGAGGAGGATTCTCATGATATGAGCATCCTCCTCTTTTTATTTATTTCTTAAAAGAAACTTTCTTTTTATGCCTTTGTTTCTTCCGGCATCTTGTTGCCCATAGTCAGGTAAGCGATAGGAGCAGCAATGAAGATAGAAGACAACGTACCGATCACAACGCCCAAAATCATTGCAAAGGCGAAGCTGCGGATACTGTCACCACCCAGCACAAAGATACACAACAATACGATTAATGTACTTAATGAAGTATTGATGGTACGAGCCAAAGTAGTATTCAGTGAATCGTTAAACAACTGCATACGGTTACGTTTCGGATACAGACCGAAGAACTCACGGATACGGTCAAAGATAACCACCTTGTCATTGATAGAATAACCGATAGCGGTCAAAACGGCACCAATGAAGGTCTGGTCAATTTCCAATGAGAACGGAACCCATCCATAACATAATGAGTATGCACCGATAATCAGAATAGTATCGACAGCCAATGCAACAGTCGCACCCACACTATAAGCTACATTGCGGAAACGCAGCAAGATATACAAACCGATAGCCACCAGTGCAAACAATACAGACCAAATAGCCGATGTCTTGATATCATCAGCGATACTGGGACCTACTTTCTGAGAACTGATAATAGAACCACCGACACGATTATCACGATCAATAAAGATTTCCAATGTAGTACCTTCGCCCAGCAAGTTACCATCTTTCAAAGACTGATACAAGAACTCTTCAATTTCGGAGTCGATAGTAGGAGACTCTTCATTAATACGGTAGTTGGTTGTAATACGGATTGTCTTCTTATCCGTACCCAAGGCGATAGCCTGTACATTATCTTCTGTGATTTTCTTCTTCAACAAGTCACGCACTGTTTCAGGTTCAACCTGCTGTTCAAACTGAACTACGAAGTTACGTCCACCGGTAAAGTCAATACTCTGCGCCAAACCACGGATAAAGAATGAAATGATACAGATAACGATAATCGCTCCGAATACCGTGAATGAACGTTTCATCATTCCCATAAAGTTGTAATTCACGTTCTGCATCAGGTTCTTGGAAATCCCTGTAGTGAATGTCAAGTTCAACCACTTGTCTTTATTCATGAAGTGCTCATAAACAATACGAGTCAAGAATACTGCTGTAAAGAATGAGCAGAGGATACCGATAATCAACGTAGTGGCAAAACCACGGATCGGCCCCGTACCGAAATAGAACAGAATGATACCAGTGATAATTGATGTCAAGTTTGAGTCAAAAATAGCAGAGAATGCGTTAGAATAACCGTCTGCTAAAGCAGCCTTAACAGTTTTACCGGCTCTCAATTCTTCTTTTGTACGTTCATAAATCAACACGTTAGCATCTACAGCCATACCCAATGACAACACCATACCGGCAATACCAGACATGGTCAGTGCAGCTTGGAACGAGGTAAGGATTCCTAATGTGAAGAAGAAGTTAACAACCAATGCGCAGTTGGCAACCATACCCGGAATCAATCCGTACATAGCGCACATATAGATCATCAACAGAATCAACGCAACAACAAATGAAATGATACCTTGATTGATAGATTCCTGACCCAATGACGGACCAACGATATCCTCCTGAACGATACGTGCAGGAGCAGGCATCTTACCAGACTTCAATACGTTAGCCAAGTCTTTTGTCACCTCCGGAGTAAAGTTACCGGTAATCTGAGAGTGTCCGCCCGTAATTTCACCGTTTACATTCGGAGCGCTGTATACGTAACCATCCAGTACGATAGCGATAGCCTTGCCTACATTGTTCTTTGTCAGAACAGCCCAGCGGCGCGCGCCGTCAGTGTTCATAGACATACTGACACAAGGCTTGTTGAACTGGTCATATTCATCTTTAGCATCAGTGATCACATCACCTTCCAACGGAGCACGTCCGTTACGTTCAGTAGACTTGATAGCATACAATTCAAAGATACGTCCCTGCTTGTCAAAATCAGCAGCCTTTACACCCCATTTCAAACGAAGATCTTTCGGCAACATTTCTTTCACTTCTTTCATAGCAAGGTACTGGTTTACCTGAGCAGTATCTTTATAATCGGCATAACCTACCACCGACCCGTAACCATTCGGATTTAATTGAAGAACAGAAGCCAACGGATGTTCTTTCTTCATCTGCTCCATTGCGGCAGAGTTACTTGCCGTTTCGCCTTTCAATGCGGCTGCAAGACTGTCGGCAGCAGAAATTGCAGAAGCCTGTGCAACAGCAACAGTATCAGCTGCTACAGAATCAGCAGAAGCAGCACCACTTTCAACAGCAAGAATATCACGCAGTCTGTTATCTACAGAAGAAAGATAAGGAACTATTTCTTTTGCGTCGAAAGTTTCCCAGAATTCCAAGTTAGCAGATCCCTGCAACAGTTTTCTGACACGTTCCGGTTCTTTGATACCCGGTAGTTCCACCATGATACGGCCCATCTTTCCTTCCAATGCCTGAATGTTAGGCTGTGCCACACCAAAACGGTCAATACGTGTACGTAATACATTATAAGAGTTGTCGATAGCAGCCTTTACCTCTTCGCGCAATACTTTTTCAACTTCACTGTCGGAACTGCGGGTGGTTACTTTGTCTTTCAACTGCTGAGTAGCAAATAATTCAGCCAATTTGCCATTGGGAGCTTGTTTCTTATACTCTTTTACAAAAAGAGTGATAAAGTCATCCTGACTAGTGATAGATTGTTTTGATGCTTCTGCAACCGCTTTGTTAAAAGCTTCATCAGTCTTGTTGTCAGCCAAAGCCTTCACTACATCCGGTACAGAAACTTCAAGGATAACGTTCATACCACCTTTCAGGTCTAGACCCAGACCAATCTCCATCTCGCGACACTGTTTCAGCGTATAACTACCCAAATAAACTTTTTCATTCTGCATAGAATCAAGGTAATGTGCTTCACCTTTCGGGTCCTGTGCCGCTTTGTCCATGTGATAGCGGGTCACAAAAGAGAAAGAAAGATAAAACACACATACAAGGGTGAGTAATACCGCAAAAACCTTTACAAATCCTTTGTTTTGCATGTTACTTTGAAATTTATTATTTTTACTTTTTGATTAATTCTTAGTTTATACAAGGTTGCAAATATAGTTTTTTTTTCACATTCCCACGGTATCAAACACAAATATTTAGATTCCAAAAGAGAAAAAAGGCTGCAAAAGCATTTTTTGCAGCCTAAATTATTCTATTTCACAGCCTATTTTATTTCAAACCCCTATTTTTAAGCAAGGGCTCCAAGCTGGGATCAGCCCCACGAAAACCTCTGTAAAGGGTCATAGGATCTTCCGTTCCACCTTTCTCTAGAATATTTTTACGGAAAGAGTCTGCGGTATTTTTATCGAACACTCCATGTTCTTTAAACGCTTCAAAAGCATCCGTGTCAAGAACTTCTGCCCATAGATAGCTGTAATACCCAGCAGCATATCCACCTATAATATGACTAAAATAAGTGGCGCGATACCGAGGAGCTATTTCAGGAATCAGCCCCAGCTTGTCCATCGTTTCTTTTTCAAAAGCAACGACATTCAGATTTTCTGTATCAGTCAGGTTATGCAGTTCCATATCAAGCAAAGCGGCTGCCAATAATTCCGTAGTCATAAAACCTTGATTAAAAGTACCCTGATTTTGGATTTTCGTAATCAACTCATCCGGAATCACTTCTCTTGTTTCATAATGCTTGGCATAGAGTTTCAGCACTTCAGGTTCTACAGCCCAGTGTTCCATAATCTGTGAAGGAAGTTCTACAAAATCCTGCGCCACACTGGTACCAGACACTCCTTTGTAGTTACACTTGGTCAGCATACCGTGCAATGCATGTCCAAACTCATGAAACATGGTTTCCACCTCATCCAAAGTCAGTAAAGAAGGCATATTTCCTGCAGGTTTAGTAAAACTTGCCACATTATAAATTAAAGGACGTACTTCACCGGCCTGTTCACGAAAATTACTCATCCATGCGCCACCACGCTTACCTGCGCGTGGAAAGTAATCTGCATAGAACAATCCCAAAAATGAGCCATCGGCATCCTTTACTTCATACACTTTCACATCAGACTCATATACGGGCACATCATTCAGTTCGGTCAATGTAATGCCATACAATTTGTTGGCCACGGTATACAATCCGCTACGCACATCTTCCAAACTGAAATAGGGTTTGATTTCATCTTCATTCAAATCATACTTTTCCTGACGCAATTTTTCGGCATAATACCACCAGTCCCATGCAGCCAGCTTCTCTCCCTTACCTTCCTTATCCATTATTTTCTGCAACTCGGCGGCCTCTTTCTTTGCATTTTCCAGTGAGTATCCCCACAGGTTATTCAAGAAATCCATGACTGTCTGCGAATTCTTAGCCATGTTCTCATCCAGTACAAAATTGGAATAACAATCGAATCCTAATAATTTTGCCTGTTCCAAACGCAATGCCATAATCTTTCCCAATATCTCTTTATTGTCATTCGCATCATCATGATTCCCCCGGTTGATATAAGCTTCATAAATATTTTTTCTTAGCTCACGGTTTTCAGCATATTGCAAAAAAGGCAAGCGACTGGAGTTTTGCAAAGTGAATAGCCATTTCCCTTCTTTTCCAGCAGCTTTCGCTTCCTCTGCGGCCCCCGCTTTCACCCATTCGGGTAACCCGGCCAAATCAGCCTCATTCTCGATAACCAACTGATAAGCGTTATTCTCATTTAAGATATGATTGTCGAAAGCAATCCCCAAAGTCGACAATTCTTTATTGATCTCCCTCAAACGGGATTGTTTTCCGGCATCCAGTCCGGCACCCGAACGGACAAAAGCTTTATAATACTTGTCCAACAGCCGGTGTTGCTCAGTCGTAAGAGTTATCTTACCTTCCTGTTCCTGTTGATGCACATCAGCCACCCGTTTATACAAATCCTGATTCAAATAAATATTATCACTATGTTCTGAAAGTACAGGAGCCATCTTTTCATTCAAGGCCGTCAACGAATCATTTGTATCCGCTTCGGTCAATGCAAAAAACACCCCACTTACTCTCGCCAGAATCCCGCCACTTTTATCCAGCGCCACAATGGTATTTTCAAAAGTAGGTTCCTCGGGATTATCAACTATTGCCTTAATTTCCGCATTCTGCTCCTCTATTCCTTTCAAGAAAGCAGGCTCATAATGCTCCAGTCTGATCTTAGTAAAATCGGGAGCACCGTACTCGGTCTGGAATTCCGTAAAGAACGGATTCATTTCTGTTTTCTGTTCACATGCACACATTACACAACACGTCGCTAACGTAAATAATAGTCTTTTCATAATCTGTCAATTAAAGGTATGTAAAATCACTTCTCCGCCACATAACACCAAATGGGGTAATGATCCGAACTCTTTATCGTATTATCCACCGTACAACGGTAAGATTTTAAATTCTTGCTCAATAAAATATTGTCTATTCTGAAATAAAAATGATTTTGATTATAAGATATGCCAAAGCCGTTTCCCGACTCCACAAAAGCATCATTCAGACCTTCCCCTACCACCCTGTGAGTGTATGATATAGGAGAATCATTGAAGTCACCGCATACAATTATGCCTCCCCCTTTGTAACCGGCCACCAAACGAGCTATGGAATCAGCCTGAACGGCACGTATAGCCGATGCTTCCGCCAGTTTTCTGATCAGCAAACGAGACCCTTGCGATACCTTTTGCTTATCAGGGTCCTTCATCATTTCGCGATAGACTTCTTTATCCTTCTCAGTCAGCTTATTGGATTCCAGATGATTATTAACAACCAGCAAGGTATCACCATTCACTTTGATTTTATAAGCAATGGAACCATTGTTAAGGCTGGCATATCTCACCGGATGTGCCGACAAAATAGGAAAACGGGAATAACAACCCAAACCGTTAGCCCCCGATATCTTATAATAATTTTTATAAGGATAATCTCTTAAAGCATAATCCACCTCTTTCTTGGTTAACCGTCCCCCTACAATATATTCCTGCAGGCAGATTATATCCGCATTGCTGTTTCTTAAATATTCCAACACAGGGTTCGGATTATCCTTGGTGTTCGCACGGTTCTTCTCAAAGGCCATCGTATTGTAGGATAAGAATTTGATTGCCCCTTCCGGTACATCAGATACAAATACATTGACTGGAAAATAAGTACGGATAGCACCAATGGAACATACCAAGCCTAAAAATGAAAGCAACGCATATTTACGATAAATCACCAACCAAAAGACCAGAAACAAAAGATTAACAATCAAAAAAGCAGGAAAAGCCAAACCGGCACATGACCATACCGGATGAGCCACAGGATCAATATAAGGGCTGTAAGCACATACCAGTAACAATACCACCATACACAAGTTTATGCCCAGTAGTATCCATCCCAAAAAACGACCAATATATTTCATATATCACTTCTTGCTCGCATCAAACAAGCTTTTCTTCTCTTCGGTAGTCAGACTGTTATAACCAGATTTCTTTAATTTATCCAATATACGGTCTATCTCCTCACTTTGCTGTTTTTTACGGGCATTATAATCGTAATCTTTTGCCTTATCACCATAATGAACTTTCATCTTCGGCTTTTTCGATTGACGACGAAACGAAAGGCCTTCTGAGAAGCAATCCAAGCATCGGTTTATCCATGACGTAGCATCATGTCCGCGGGACAATCCGGAAGCAAACCACCATCCGGCCAGAGCACCTCCTAAATGAGCGATATGGCCACCGGCATTGCCCGATGTCATAAACAGCAAATCGGTCACAACCATAAACAAAGCCACATACTTCAACCTAACAGTCCCAATAAACATAAAGTTTACTCTATATTCCGGTGCACGTACCGCAGTAGCTACAACAATAGCAAGTACGGAAGCTGATGCTCCCAACAAATAAGAATAATACAAAGAATCACTGAAATAAGGAAAAACATTGTAAGCGATCATATACAACAAACCGCCACAAATACCTCCCAACAGATAGAGTCCGCGGAAATGCTTTGCCGAGAAAAGAGACAGAAACATCTGCCCGAACCAATAAAGCCACAGCATATTAAACAGCAAATGCAAAATGCCTGCATGCATGAACATATAAGTCAGCAAAGACCAAGGCTGCTTGACAAACTGCAACGTCCAGGCCGGCAGTTCCAAATATTGAAGCACAAATGCTCCATTCCGGTTGAACAGCATCCATAAAATCCCCAATAAGGAAGTTACAATGAATACCCCTACATTAATATATATAAACTGGATATATATGTTCCCTTTGTTGAAGCTATTTTTCAAATCAGTAATAAAACTGCCCATTATTATTCTTTTTTCTCCAATACATTATTAATATAAAACCAAAAATCATACCTCCCAAGTGTGCAAAGTGGGCAACGCCATCGGTCGAAGCACCCAATCCCAAAAATATCTCCAAAGCAGCATATCCCATCACAAAATATTTAGCCTTGACAGGAAATGGGATAGGGAATACAAACATCTGACTATTGGGGAATAGCATACCGAATGCCAACAAAATGCCATATATCGCTCCCGAAGCGCCAACTGTAGTCATCAGATTCAAGTACTCCGCCATCGGAATCACGGCAATCCCCGTATTCACACTGTCATATTGCGATAATTCGGTCACATATTGTATATATTGCACCAGCTCCTGCACCAATCCCGCACCTATACCACATACCATATAATAGAACAAGAAACGTTTCGGTCCCCAAACCTGTTCAAGCGTACGTCCAAACATCCACAAGGCAAACATGTTAAAAAAGATATGCTGGAAACCGCCATGCATAAACATATAAGTAATCAACTGGGCAGGATTAAAATCAGATGCCATAAAAAAGTGTAGTCCCAGCAGGTCGTTTAGGTTAATTCCATACTTCATGGCTACCACGCCTCCAAAGAAACACAACACATTTATTATCAATAAATTCTTGGTTACTGTAGGTATACTGTTCATAAATATTCTTCGTCTAATAAAACATTGATTGCGCGCAAATTTACAATTTTATTCTGTTATATAACAGAAAACAAGAGTTCTCTTACGTTTTTTTGATTTTTGGAGCATCTTTTTTAGGCTATCTGTTTGATTTCTAATTTTGAAAGCATATATTTGTCACTGATTTTGGTAAAACTTTTGTGTTACATTTAATAATTAATCATTTTCGTTATGAATAAGGCAGATCTTATCAGCGCAGTCGCCGCTGAAGCCGGCTTGAGCAAAGTCGACGCAAAAAAAGCAGTTGAAGCTTTCGTTTCAACTGTAACAAAGGCCCTCAAAGAAGGGGACAAAGTATCATTAATCGGATTCGGAACATTCTCTGTTGCTGAAAGAAGTGCAAGAACAGGTATCAACCCATCCACAAAAGCAACGATTACTATTCCTGCTAAAAAAGTAACCAAGTTCAAACCAGGTGCTGAACTAGCAGACGCAATTAAATAATTGCTATTTTACATAAAAGGACTTAAGGAAAGGGGCGCCGGTACTAGCGCCCTTTCTTCTTCATTTTTCTATTTGAACCTATGAAACCTAAAATGACAACCTTATTTAAATGCCTGATTGGCGCCGCTGTATGCGCTTTTTCAACACAAGTTCTTCATGCAGAAGATACAAAACTACCTTATTGGAAAGATATTCAGACCGTAGCCGTCAACAAGGAATATCCGCGTACAGCTTTCATGACTTATGACAACCGGGACCAGGCACTGACCGGCGAGTATGAAAACAGCCCTTATTACAAACTACTAAACGGTACATGGAACTTTTATTATGCAGATACATACAAAGATCTGCCTGCCAACATTGAGCAACCGGATGCCAACATAGCCTGGAAGGAGATTAAAGTACCCGGCAACTGGGAGGTACAGGGCTACGGAGTGGCCATCTACACCAATCATGGATACGAATTCAAGCCCAGAAATCCACAACCGCCGCAATTACCCGAAGCCAATCCGGTCGGTGTGTATCAGCGTGATATCGAAATTCCCGCCGATTGGGATGGACGCGACATATTCCTCCGTTTGGAAGGAGCAAAATCCGGTGTATACGTATATGTCAACGGACAGGAAGTGGGATACAGCGAAGACTCCAAGAATCTGGCAGAATTTTTAATCAACAACTACCTGAAACCCGGTAAAAACTCGCTGGTCATTAAAATATTCCGCTGGAGTACCGGTTCTTATCTGGAATGCCAGGATTTTTGGCGCATGAGCGGTATTGAACGTGATGTATTTCTGTTCTCACAGCCCAAAACTCACATCAAAGATTTCAACGTGATGTCTACGCTGGACGACACCTATAAAAATGGTATCTTCAAACTGGATGTAGACGTAACCAACCATACAGCAGGCAACAAAGAGGTAACCGTAGCATACGAATTGCTGGATGCCGCAAAGAAAGTGGTGGCAGAAGGTAACACCCCCTGTCCTGTTACAGCGGACGGGCAGAAGAGTATCTCTTTTGAAGCCACCCTCAGCAACGTCAAGACCTGGACATCAGAACACCCTAACCTGTACCGGTTACTGATATCTCTGAAAGACGGAGAAAAAACAAGCGAGATCATTCCTTATACGGTAGGTTTCCGCCGTTTCGAGATCAAACCAACCGATCAGATAGCCGAAAACGGCAAACCATACATTTGCTTGTTCATCAACGGACAACCCATCAAGCTGAAAGGCGTAAACATACACGAGCATAATCCCGAAACAGGACATTATGTTCCCGAAGAGCTGATGCGCAAGGACTTCACCCTGATGAAACAGAACAACATCAACAGTGTACGTCTCTGCCACTATCCGCAAGACCGCAAGTTCTATGAATTGTGTGATGAATATGGCATCTATGTATATGATGAAGCCAATATCGAAAGCCACGGTATGTATTATAACTTAAGCCGAGGCGGAACATTGGGCAACAATCCCGAATGGCTGAAGCCGCACATGGACCGTACCATTAATATGTACGAGCGTAACAAAAACCATCCCTCTGTAGCCATTTGGTCATTAGGAAACGAAGCTGGAAACGGTTATAATTTCTATCAGACCTATTTATGGCTGAAAGAACGCGAAGTAAAAGGGATGAACCGTCCTGTAAATTATGAACGCGCCCTTTGGGAATGGAACACAGATATGTATGTACCCCAATACCCTAGTGCCGCCTGGCTGGAAGAAATAGGCAAAAAAGGCAGCGACCGTCCCATTGCGCCATCCGAATATTCACACGCTATGGGCAATTCCAATGGTAATCTGGCAGCACAATGGAGAGCGATCTACAAGTACCCGAACTTGCAAGGTGGTTACATTTGGGACTGGGTAGACCAAGGTATTCTGGAAAAAGACGAAAATGGACGTACCTACTGGACCTACGGAGGTGATTACGGGACCAATGCACCCAGCGACGGAAACTTCCTATGCAATGGAATCGTAGCTCCGGACCGCACTCCGCATCCGGCCATGACAGAAGTGAAATATGCACATCAGAATGTAGGTTTTGAAGCCATCGACCCGGCTGCCGGCAAATTCCTGGTAAAGAACCGTTTCTACTTCACCAACTTGAAGAAGTATATGATCAGTTATACCGTAAAGGCAAACGGAAAAACAATTAAAGGCGGAAAAGTATCATTAGATATCGAACCGCAAAGCTCCAAAGAACTGGACATCAACCTCAACGGATTGAAGCCCAAGGCCGGCACAGAATATTTTGTAAATTTTGTAGTTACCACCACAGAGCCGGAACCCTTGATTCCTGCAGGGCACGATATTGCTTCCGAACAATTCCGCCTGCCCATAGAACCATTGGCTATAGCCGAACATAAAGCAAGCGGTAAGACTACCGTCAGCACGGATGGTGACGTCATCACCGTATTATCATCACGTATGCAGTTCGTTTTCAACAAGAAAAGTGGACTCGTGACTTCATACAAAGTAAACGGTACAGAATATTTCGCTGAAGGCTTTGGTATTCAACCTAACTTCTGGCGCGCACCGACAGACAATGATTATGGTAACGGTGGGCCTAAGCGCGAACAAATCTGGAAGCAGTCCAGCAAGAACTTCAATGTAGCGGATGTTACCACAGAAACAGACGGCAACAAGACTATATTAACAGCCAACTATTTACTGGCAGCAGGTAACCTGTATATCATGAAATATACCATTTATCCTGACGGAATGGTTCATGCAGATATTACCTTTACTTCTACGGATATGAAAGCCGCCAGTACCGAAGTGTCAGAAGCAACTCTGATGGCCACCTTCACACCGGGACAGGATGCCCAGCGTCTGGCCTCTTCCAAACTGAACGTACCACGTATCGGCGTACGTTTCCGCTTGCCATCGGATATGAATCAGGTAGAATATTTCGGCCGCGGACCGGGTGAAAACTACATCGACCGTAATGCAAGTAGTTTCGTCGACCTCTACCGCACCACAGCCGACCAGATGTACACCAACAACTACGTCCGTCCGCAAGAAAACGGACACCGTACCGACACCCGTTGGGTGGAACTGAGCCGTAAAGGCGGAAAAGGTCTGTTAATACGCGCTGACAGTACCATCGGTTTCAATGCACTGCGCAATTCTGTAGAGGACTTTGATTCGGAAGAAGCCATTAACCGTCCTCGCCAGTGGACTAATTTCACCCCCGAAGAGATTGCCAACCACGACGAGGCAAAGGCTAAAAATGTAATACGCCGCATGACCCACGTCAACGATATCACTCCACGTAATTTCGTTGAAGTATGTATTGATATGAAACAGCAAGGTGTAGCCGGTTATGACAGCTGGGGAGACCGCCCGCTGCCGGAACATACC
This sequence comes from Phocaeicola sp. RTP21198st1_B8_RTP21198_201120, assembly GCF_040929485.1. Taxonomy (NCBI): domain Bacteria; kingdom Pseudomonadati; phylum Bacteroidota; class Bacteroidia; order Bacteroidales; family Bacteroidaceae; genus Phocaeicola; species Phocaeicola sp. RTP21198st1_B8_RTP21198_201120. Next base: position 34,618 of record NZ_JBCOCI010000004.1, read on the forward strand.
CTGCCCGCCAATAAGGAATATCATTGGGGATTCACATTGATGCCGATAAAATAAAAATATCGCAAGCATTCCTTCCTTAATAAGAAGAGTGTGTCAGAACTCCGATGGCGCTATCATATAGATTGTCATCGGAGTTTCATTTCCCATCCTACATTTCAATTATAGCCTGAAAGCAAGATCAGTCTGATTTATATTTGCTAGCTTTGTACCCCAAAAATCGAACACATGGAACAACAAGGAGAAATCATACTCTACCAGCCGGATGAATCGGTGAGGATGGAAGTGCGCATTGAAGATGAAACAGTGTGGCTGACTCAGGCACAAATTGCAGAGTTATTTGAGACCAAACGCCAAGCTATTACCAAACATCTTAAGAATATATTCCAAAGCGGCGAGTTGAACGAAAACTCAGTATGTTCCATTTTGGAACTAACTGCCTCGGATGGCAAGTCATACAAAACCAAAACATACAATTTGGACGCTATCATTTCTGTAGGCTATCGTGTCAACAGCAAAAATGCCACTTTGTTCCGCCGTTGGGCAAGCCAAGTTTTAAAAGATTATTTATTAAAAGGTCATGTCATCAACCAACGCATCAGCAACCTTGAACAAAGGGTGGATGCAAAGTTTCTTTCTTATGATATGCAACTGACCAGATTAAATGAGAAAGTAGATTTTTTTGTCCGCACCTCTCTTCCTCCGGTCGAAGGAATTTTCTTTGACGGACAGATTTTCGACGCATACGCTTTCGCCACAAACCTTATCAAATCCGCCAAGAATTCCCTTATCCTGATAGACAACTATATAGATGAAAACACACTTCTCATGCTTTCCAAACGCACAACAGGAGTAGATGCCACCATCTATACACAACGAATCACACCGCAACTTCAACTAGACCTTACCCGACACAACAATCAATATCCACCTATAAACATAAGAACCTACCGCCAGGCACATGACCGTTTTCTTATTATAGACCGATCCGACGTATATCACATCGGAGCCTCTTTGAAAGATTTGGGAAAGAAACTATTTGCCTTCTCCAAAATGGATATCCCAGCATCTATCCTCACAAAACTGCTATAAAGATGAAAGAAGCAGAGCCCAATAATAAAGTCCTACTAGGCATGAGCGGAGGAACAGACAGTTCCGTAGCCGCCCTTCTATTGCAGGATGCAGGATACGAGGTAACCGGCATCACCTTCCGTTTTTATGAAAAAGGAAATGATACAGAGTATCTGGAGGATGCCCGCGCTTTATGTGAACGTCTGGGCATCCCCCATCTCACATACGATGTTCGTGGTACCTTCCGGAAAACCATCATTGACTATTTCATCAACGAATATATGGCAGGTCATACCCCGGTTCCCTGTACTTTATGCAACAACTACCTGAAATGGCCTCTTTTGAAGAGAATATCCGATGAAATGGGGATCTATCACTTCGCTACAGGACATTATGTACGCCGACGCCTCATCAATGGATACTATCACATCACTACCGGTGCCGACCCGGATAAAGACCAATCCTTTTTCCTATGGGGGCTGCCACAAGAAATCCTGCAACGTATGCTTCTCCCTATGGGCAACCTGACTAAAGCCCGTGTCCGTGAGATCGCGGCAGAGCGTGGTTTTCTGAAAGCCGCCCATAAACGGGACAGTCTGGGAGTCTGCTTCTGCCCCATGGACTACCGCACATTCCTGCATAAGGAATTGCCTGAAGGAAGTATCCTACCGGGTAAATTCTTCGATGAAATGGGGAATTTTATCGCACGGCACAAAGGTTATCCTTTCTATACCATCGGCCAGCGGAGAGGATTGGGCATAGATCTTAACCGGGCTGTCTTTGTCAAAGAAATCATTCCGGCAGAAAACAAAGTCATACTGAGCGACTTGAAAGCACTGGAAAAAACAGAAATGAGACTGAAAGAATGGCGCATCACCAATCCCGCTTTATTACTAAATAAGGACGACATCATCGTCAAAATACGCTATCGGAAACAAGCAAACCGCTGCACAGTAACCCTGCAACCGGATAACACCCTGCATGTACAACTGCATGAGCCGCTGACAGCCATTGCCCCGGGACAAGCAGCCGCTTTTTATAGGGATGATGTAGTACTGGGTGGGGGCATTATCATCTAATTCCAGACACTTTCAAATCATATTTCGGCCCTCTTTTTTGCTGCTTCAAGATTTTCTTGATAACTTTCCGTCGTTTTTCACCTTCAGGTCGAGAAACCGGAAAGTGAAAATAGAGATGTATCCGAATCAAACCTTAAATAAATAGAGATGAAAAGTAGAAATTATGCAGGCATATCCTTACTTGCCTCATTAGCCGCTTGTAACTCTGCAACAGCAGAAACCGTTCAAAAAAACAGTACGCAAGACCCGAAAAAGCCCAATGTTATCGTTATTCTGGCAGATGACCTGGGATATGGAGATTTAAAATGTTACGGAGCCAAGAATGTAGAAACTCCCCATGTTGACAAACTGGCATCGGAAGGCATCCGTTTTACTAATGCACATACTGTAGCCGCTACCAGCACCCCATCCCGCTACTCCTTGCTGACAGGAGAATATGCATGGCGCAGACCGGATACGGATATTGCCGCAGGAGATGTAAAAATGATTATCCGTCCCGAACAATACACCATGGCAGATATGTTTAAAAGTGCCGGATATGCTACAGCCGCTATCGGCAAATGGCATCTGGGACTAGGAGACAAGACAGGCGGACAGGATTGGAATGCTCCTTTACCAGCCGCTTTGGGTGACTTAGGCTTTGACTATCACTATATCATGGCCGCTACAGCCGACCGTGTACCTTGTGTATTTATAGAAAACGGCAAGGTAGCCAACTATGATCCGTCCGATCCTATAGAAGTGAGTTACACCAAGAACTTTCCGGGAGAACCGACCGGAAAAGATAATCCCGAACTACTGTATAACCTACATCCCAGCAACGGACATGACATGTCCATCGTCAATGGCATCAGCCGCATCGGATTTATGAAAGGGGGTGGAAAGGCACTTTGGAAAGATGAGAACATTGCCGATTCCATCGCCGTTCATGCCATCGATTTTATCAAACAGCATAAAGACGAGCCTTTCTTTATGTATTTTGCGACCAATGATGTACACGTTCCCCGTTTTCCTCATGACCGCTTCCGTGGAAAGAATCCTATGGGACTACGCGGAGACGCAATCGCCCAATTCGACTGGACGGTAGGCCAGCTGATGGAAACATTGGACCAACTTGGACTAACTGAAAACACGCTGATTATTCTATCCAGCGACAATGGTCCGGTTGTAGACGACGGATATAAGGACAAGGCAGAAGAGCTGTTGAACGGACATACACCTTCCGGTCCATGGAGAGGGAACAAATACAGCGCTTTCGAGGGTGGAACAGCCGTTCCGGTCATCGTCCGCTGGCCACAGAAGATAAAAAAGGCAGGAGACTCGGACGTATTAATGTCACAGATTGACTGGCTAGCCTCTTTAGGAGCTTTGGTCAACGCCAGATTACCTAAAGGCAGCGCTCCGGACAGCTATGACCGTTTAGGGAATTTGATAGGAACCGATAAGACAGACCGCCCATGGATTGTGGAACAATCCATGAACCACACGTTGTCCGTCCGTACCAAAGACTGGAAATACATTGAACCGAATGATGATCCGACCACTTTCATGAAGGCAGAAAAAATAGAGACCGGAAACCTGAACGTTCCCCAGTTATATGAAATGGAAAAGGTGAGCGAACAAGAGAATGTAGCAGAAAAGTATCCTAAGAAAGTATTTGAGTTGCAGACAATTCTGAGGCAAGTACGCAATAAGAGAATAAAGATGTAAACAGGACTCATCCAATAAGAGGATATTTCAAAAGTTCGAAGTAACTATCAAATGTTCCACCGTAGGGGCAGACCCATGAGTCCGCCCCTACAACATAACGACAACAAAAATCACTTTTAACACATTTACATAAAGTACAAAAACATTCCGTCACAGCAACTCACTCATTACCAACCACTTTCTGTGTAATAGTCTTTCAAATCCTCCTCAATCGGTATGCCGGTGGCGAAATAAATCTGCTTCGGGGATTCTCTCGGACAGAATGTAAAATCACCCCCTCGTTACCTCCCGGCAACTCGTAGACATCATAAGAACCTATTCTCATCTTATCTTCACCTCACTCCATTTAATATTTCACCAAGGTGAAGCAATTATTCCACCTAGGTGAAAGCGGCTGTTCACCTAAGTGAAGCTAGCTCTTCACCTTAGTGAAGCAACGAACGCACCCGAACAAAAATACGCCTTATGACGCTCCCCTGCAAGGGAACAACCGTAGCTATGACACAGGAATTAGAACAACCGATATCCGTCAAACCAAATTTGGCAGCAGAAAATGGCAAACCGTTTCAGGGGGATTTAGAATGTATTTGCACAACATATCACTGATTTACAGCAAAATGCTGCGCATAATCCAAGATGATAATATACGTATAATCAAAAAAAACTCCCTTGGTACAACCAAGGGAGGCAGGTATACATTTCCTTTAAAAGTTCCGGATGCAGTTGGGATTATAAAGCAGCCCTTCGGCTGCTTCATGTTTCTCTATCCTCTGTGTTAGTATTTAAAGGAATGATTCATCTTTTACTTATTACTTGCTTTAACAAACTTATAAAGCACGAAAGTCTTGGGCGCCATCTCTACATTCAGTACATTACCCTCAACCGTAGCAGCACTTTCTTTCGGAGTGATGACATTCGGATGCTCTACCGTGTTATCTTTATCCAAATCGGCAGACTGGAGTGTGATGCATTTACCTTCCACAAGTTTATCACTCTTCTTCAACCCGTTGAAAGTCAATGATACTGGCTGTGTCTGCTCCGAAGTATTGGCAATTTTCACGATATAAGCCTTTTCATCCTTATCCCATACGGCACTGGCAAACAGACCATCCTGTCCTTCCTGACCACTCACAGCTTTTTTATCCATAGTCAGGGGCAACACATGAGTACCTTTGTTATGAGCATAAAGCTGCTGCACATAGTAACTACAAGTACGAACCGAGTTCAGATTGTCAAACCAGATCAAATCCGGACGCCATTGCCATCCTTCCACATGGGCAAACAAAGGCGCATAAGTAGCCATGTGCACCACATCAGCATTCCGTTCCAGTCCGGTCATGAACGCAGCTTCCATTAAAGCAGCGTTAAAATGGTTCCATTTCTTGCCTTTGCCATGGCAGGCATATTCTCCAGCAAAGACCTTCGGTCCTTTGCGGTCGTAATTGTCATAACGGTTGCCTTGTGCCAGGAACCAGCTTTCGGGACGATAGAAATGCTCATCCACCAAATCCACTTTCAGATTTTTCATTTCCGGCCATAAGTAATCAAAGTCTTTACCTTCAGACTGAGGTCCCGAACTACCAACAATCTTGATTTCAGGATGAGCCTTACGAAGCACCTCGACAAACTGTTTCAGACGTTCCGGATATTCCGGTCCCCATTGTTCGTTACCAATGCCCAAGAATTTCAAGTTAAAGGGAGCAGGGTGTCCCATATCCGCACGAACTTTTCCCCAAGTACTTGTGACATCGCCATTAGCAAACTCAATCAGGTCTAATGCATCCTGTATATACGAATCAAGCTTTGACAGGCTGACCTGCTGGTCGGGGTCATTCTGATACTGACATATCAATCCGCAGTTCAGAATAGGCAGCGGTTCGGCGCCTATATCCTCCGACAACTGGAAATACTCAAAGAAGCCCAGTCCGTAGGTCTGGAAATAATCAGGGAAGAAACGATGCTTGAACGTATAATGCCAGCGGTTTTCATTCAACGGGCGATTCTCTACCGCACCTACTGTTTTTTTCCATTCGTAACGGGTAGCCTCATCCGTACCTTCTACAATACAGCCGCCGGGAAAACGGAAAACACCGGGTTTGATATCATATAAAGCCTGCACCAAGTCTTTACGAAGACCGTTCTTACGCTCTTTCCAAGTATCTACAGGGAAAAGAGAAACATGTTCCAGATCCACCGTTCCCGCACTTTCAAGGAAAATACGAAGATGAGCCTTGGGCTCCGTTCTCGGCGATTTCAATATCACCTCATATTGTTTCCAATCCTTCGAATTCACTATCAGTTCTTTTGACTCAAAAGCCTGACGTTCCTCCATCGTATCATTTTTGATCAATTCAATACGAAGTTTCTGGTTCTCACCACGTGCCCATACGGAAAAGCGATACTCAGCCCCTTCCTTGACACCTATGCCGAAGAAACCTTCGTTTTCAATTCCTGTGTGCTTTTCCCTGTGTCCGGAATTACCCAGACGGACGTAATGCGGATTTCGCTCGAACGGCCCGTCGTCCATCAAGGTCACATTGCCGAAAATATTCCAACCCATAAAACGTTGCGGGAATTCAAATGAACGGTTCTTTATCAGTTCGGCATACAAGCCTCCGTCCGCCCCATAATTAATGTCCTCAAAGAACAAACCATACATGGTTGGTTGTATTTCCGCACCTAATTTATTGGTCTGCACGACCATGTTGTGCGCATTCTGTGCATGTAGCGCTACTCCGGCAGCAAATACCCATGCTGTGAATAGAGTTCTGTGTAATTTCATGATAGTAATATTATTGATTTTTATTAGTCAATTCTCTTTCCCCACACAGAATGCCCTTGAGCATCCAGGCCGGTAAAAAGAATGGTTTCTGTTTCATTTTCCCAATCGTGTCCGGCAAAGATAATCAAATTGTTAATATCTTCTGTGGCTGTTTTTATAGTAAGAAGTTGTTTTTTAACATTAAAATCCCAAGTTGCATCTCCAACACTGCCATCTGCTTCCAAAACAACACGGGCAGATAACGCCTGCTCCCCATTTCGCAAGTCCCCTTCATCCCACAATATTTGTCCAGCTTCCAAACTACGTTCCAAAGGCGGTTCCTGAATACGGATAATTTCCCACTCACCTACCAAATCTTCTTTAGTGAAAGAACGTGGAGCAGTACCTGCATAGCGTTCGGGAGAAACCACAGGCCATCCATTCACCGTAAAGAACACTTCGCGCACATGCAAATCCATCAACTGGTTCTGGGGGGAAAGCCGTCCCTGATGGGCCATAAAATAACGGCCGTCACCGGCATCAATAAGACCGCAATGAGCCGTTCCCGCCCATCCCGGATGATTTTCGAAGCGGTAAGGAGCTGTCAATATAGGAACATTATTCGTTGTATCTTTTATATCCTCTCCGTAGAAATCCACAAAAGGTCCTTCGGGAGAACCGGAATAAGCGACACGTACATTATAGGTAGTCATCAGCGGATCGTAGGATGTAAACAGATAATATTTGCCAAGTTGGGGTTGATACATGATTTCCGGCGCTTCCAAGTTATCTTTCCGGTAATTGGCCCGGCGTGCTATCAAGTGCCCATGATCCTCCGGCTGCATAGTCATTCCTGTTTCGGGATTCAGTTCCACACAGTACAGACCACCGAAATAAGAGCCATAGTGCATCCACCACTTTCCGGTTTCCGGATCCTCAACCACAGAAGGGTCTATGGCATTCATCGCATCCCCTTCTCCTGTCTTAACCACACACCCTTTCTGTATCCAGGGACCTTCGGGAGAATCCGACTCGGCCATACCGATATAGGATGTATTCCTGCCGAATGCCGAAACACAATAATACAAACGATAAATACCCTGATAAGGCATCAGATAAGGAGCCCAGATATTAGTCGCCCCTTTTCCCTCCGCCTGACTATGAACCCATTCTATAGCCGGAGCAGGAATCTCGGGAAAAGCCCAGCCCACAAAATCCCAATGTACCAAGTCTTTTGATTTGCGTACCTGGACAAAACCCAGAGGCACATTCTTCTCTTTCGCCTCTTTCCGGTTCTCAGCAAAAATAGCATCGGTAGAATACAGATAATAAGTATCTCCTATTTTTTTACAAGCCGGGTCGTGTACATTATATGTTCCCCACTGCTTGTAATTCTCCATAGATGAAAGAGCGGTATAATCATCAGCCCAAGGATTGGGAGAAGGGACAGGCACGAAAGCCGTAGGTGCACTGCATGATGCCAATACCCCTACGGCCAACAGGCCTAAACCGACCAACCTATTTATTATTAACCTTTTCATGTCCATGAATAATCTTTGAGGGAAAAATTGCTGTTTCATAGTATTTTTTTATTATGTGACCATTTGCTAATGTACTAATTTGCCAATGACATGCGGCATATAACGCAGCCAACTGTCACATTGACTAACTATTATTAATGCAAATATAACTGCAATCAAAAGCTCGCCAGGTGGACAATATCGCTTAAAGGGTGGACATTTGTGCAGCAGAGGGATAAAAATGATTTATTTGTTTTTGAGGAAAAACGAAAAGGTATATCTTTGTATAAGTAACGGTATATTCTTACGTCATTAATGAACAACACACTATGAAAAAACATTGTTTTCTATTCGCTCTGTTCATCTTTTTATCTAGTCTGTATATGCAAGCTGAAGGAACAGCCGGAAAATGGTCCGAACGTTATAATTTCACTGCCATTACGATGGATGAAGGACTGCCTCACAACTTTGTGGATGATATATTGAAAGACAGTCAGGGCTTTTTATGGATCGCTACCCGCGGGGAAGGAATCGCCCGTTATGACGGTTATGAATTCACCGCCTTCCATATGGGAAACACCCGTATCAAGCTACGAAGTAACTTTATAAACAAACTGTGTGAGGATAACTTCAAGCGTATTTGGGCTGTCAGTGAAATGGGTATTGACATACTGGATATACAAACCATGCAGACAGTACAAGTCACTGATATGAAAGACAAACTTATTTCACTGTGTAACCGCCCCTCTCATCTTATTCTCCATAGCAAAGCGGGAAATATTTGGGTTTGTTCGGAAAACAATTTATTCAAAATTACCTTTGACAAACAAGGAGATATAAAACAAATTATTAAAACATGCGAAGTACCGGCAGGAGAATCCATCCGGACTATTTGTGAAGTAGAAGACTATCTCTGGATAAACTACAAAGACGGTATCTACCGCATCAAAGAATCGGCTATGGAAGTACAGGAACCCACATTCATTTCATCTGCCCTTCAATTACCCGGTGTGTCCATACAAGTAATCTGCCGGAAAGAAAATGAAATTTGGATTGGCAGCGCACAAGGCCTTTTCCGATACAATATGGATACGGAACTGATGAAGCATTATATGTATGATCCGAATGACAATAGTTCGCTTTCCCAAAACTTTATCACAGACATAGCAGAAACAGGAGAACATACCATGCTGGTTGCCACCCTAAAAGGTATAAACCTTTATAATGCGTTGACAGACAATTTTGAGCGGATAAATAAAGATACCGGAGAAGGAGAAATCGTACAAAACACATTAAACTGTGACTTCGTAAACTGTCTGCTGACCGATGGTGATATTATCTGGGTAGGCACCGAAGTGGGAGGTCTGAACAAGATGAGCCGCCGGATGCTGTTCGTACAAAACTATTATCATACTCCCGCCATTCCCGGAAGTCTTTCCCAAAATCCCGTCAATGCCATTTATGAAGACCCGTCGGGTGTTTTATGGGTAGGAACCGTAGAAGGAGGTTTGAACCGGCGGGCTCCCGGCAGCAACACTTTTGAGCACTATACTACCGATGCACCCGCCCACCTAAGCCATAATACCGTCAGTTGCTTTACCAGCGATAACGATGGAAGACTTTGGATGGGAACTTGGGGAGGAGGCATAGGATGGATAGATATGAAAAATCCGCAGAACAAACAATTTCACCACATAGAAATACCCGAATGCGGAGACTTCTCATGGGGATGGGCCGGAAGTATCTGCTATGACCACTTGAATAATGCCATCTGGGTAGGAACCAGTATCAATATCTATGTTTACGATTTGAAAACACAAACGCTCACCGAACCATTCAAGGGCATGAACCTAGGTGGAATTGAAGGTTGTACAGGATACTACATAGATAAGGATAACCACCTGTGGCTGGGACTTACAGAAGGACTTTGCCGAATAGATTTAAGCAGTTTGAAAACCCCTAGACTGATTTATCAACTCTGGAGGATCAAGCTAGACGAACCGGAGTCAAAGTTAAAGGAAAGGGTAACCTACATCACCCAGTCTAAAGACGGAACCCTTTGGATAGGCAGCAACGGATATGGTTTCTACAAATCCTCACCAACAGAAAACGGAGAATATACCTTCCGCTCCTTCACCACCGAAGACGGACTGATAAACAACAGTGTCCGCTGCATATCGGAAGATAAAGAAGGGTATCTTTGGATTACCACCACCAACGGACTCTCCCGCTTCAATCCTAACAACAACAGCTTCTTCAACTATACCCGGAAAGACGGGCTATTATCCAACCAGTTCTATTGGAACGCAATATGCCGTGCCGCCAATGGAGATTTATATATAGGAAGTACCAAAGGACTGTCTGTGGTCAAGCCGGTCATAGATATAAACCCGAAGGAAGCTGTTCCCTTGGCGTTTACCCATGTCCGTGTGGCAAATAAAGAGCGATTGTACACAAACGGTACCTTACAGTTACACGAACGCGACAAATCTCTCTATATTGAATTTGCCGCATTGGATTATGATGCATCGACATTTGCCAATTATTATTACCGCTTGAAAGGATTTGACGACAAATGGATAAAAGTACCGGCCAACAGACGACAAGCCGCCTATACCAATCTGCGTCCCGGCAACTATACTTTCGAACTGCGTTATGCACCCGACGGCAAACAATGGCTGGAAGAAATGGCAGAACTCCACATTGCCGTATCACCTTATTTCTATAAAACCATCTGGTTCATTCTGTCCATATTGGTTCTTCTATCTTTCCTTATATATAAGGTATTATCATGGAGGCTTCGTTCGTTAAAAGAACAACAAGAAATACTCCACATCAAAGTAGAGGAACGTACCCGTGAACTGGAAGAACAGAAAAAACTGCTTTCCACTCAGGCAAGCGAGCTCTATCGTCAAAACCAACTATTAAAACAGCAAAACGAAAAAATAACCAAACAAAAAGGGCAACTGATCCAAATGTCAAAAAAGGTGCAGGAATTGACGGTTGACAAACTCGCCTTCTTCACCAATATCACCCATGAATTCCGTACTCCGTTGACATTAATCGTAGGACCTATAGAAAGAGCATTGAAACTAAGCTACAATCCTCAAGTCATTGAACAATTACATTTTGTGGAGCGCAACTCAAAATACCTGCTCTCACTGGTCAACCAATTAATGGACTTCCGCAAAGTAGAATCAGGGAAAATGGAAATTGTCCGCAACCCGGGCAATTTTGCCAAATTACTCAATGAACTACTAGTACCCTTCGACGCATATGCTTCCGAAAGAGGAATAACCATCGAACGTCGCTTCCGCCTTCCTTCATGTGAAATAATGTACGATGAGGATGCCATGCATAAAGTGATTGTCAATTTAATAGGAAATGCTTTGAAATTTACCCCCAAAGGAGGACAAATTACCATCTATGCCACCCCCCTCCGCCAGGAAGAGCAGGAAAAGTTATTCATCTGTATTCGGGATACAGGACCAGGACTTCCCGAAGAAGAGATAGACAAAGTATTCAACCGCTTCTACCAATCACAAAATAAGACGCATTCCTCTATCAACGGACAAAGCGGGACTGGAATCGGTCTCTATCTATGCAAACGAATTGTCCAGTTGCATGGAGGTTCAATTTGTGCCAAGAATAATCAGAGCAAAGGATGTTCTTTCCGTATTTTACTTCCTTTGCAATATGCCGATGCGGACAGTCTGCCCACACCAACAGAGCAAGTTAAAGAACCGGTCGACTCTCCGATGACATTGCAACCTGCCACCAATGGAAAACTGACGATTCTGGTAGTAGAAGACAACAAAGATATGCGCGACTATATCCGTTCCATTCTGACCGAATATTATAACGTACTTGAAGCATCCCAAGGTGAAGAAGCATTGACTGTGCTCCAATCCCAAAACGTGGATTTTATTGTTAGCGACCTGATGATGCCTGTCATGGATGGCATGGAACTGTCCCGCCGGGTAAAATCCAATTTCGCCATCTCACATATCCCCTTCCTGATGCTCACAGCCAAAACATCCAACGAATCGCGCATTGAAAGTTTCCGTATAGGTGTAGACGAGTACCTTTTAAAACCATTTGATGACACTTTGCTGCTGGCCCGGATATCCAATATACTGGAAAACCGCAAACGTTTCCAACAAAAGTTCTCATACAGTATGGACGTGGATGCACTGAATATCGAAAAAGAATCCAGTGACAAGAAATTCCTGGACAAGGCGATGCAGATTGTGAAAGAAAACTATAAGAACTCTTATTACGAAATAAGCGATTTCATCGAAGCAATGGGGGTAAGCAAAAGTTTGATGAACAAAAAAATGCAAAATCTGACGGGACAGTCTGCCGGACAATTCATGCGTAACTACCGGCTGAATCTTGCGCGGGAACTTATTATCCGTAACCGGCTGACGCACAATATGAATATATCTGAGATAGCATACGAAGTAGGATTCAATGATCCCAAATACTTCACACGCTGCTTTACAAAACATTTCGGAACAACACCCAGTTCGATGATGGAGAATGGAACCGACTGACTTATTCCAGAGCGTAAAATGAACGGATTGTATACCATAAATGCTCCGTTTTTCTACGCTCTCGTTTCGCTAAATAAATTATCTTTGCCCTACATTATAATAGCATATTTAATACCCATGAAAAAACAATTTATGACTTGGCTGCTTGCCATCACTACAATGTCAGCTTTTGCTCAACAAGCTACAGTTACAGGACCCGACTCCTTTTTAAGAGTAAATGTATCCGTAAAACAAGGCATCCCCGTTTATTCCGTCACCTATAAGGACAAGACCATCCTGGAAGATTCACCTTTAGGTTTCATTGCCAATGTGGGGGACTTCAGCCGGGATATGACTTTCACCGGACAAAAAGAGAATAAAATAGATAAAACCTATACACAAGACCGTATCAAACAATCACAAATTCATTATCAAGCCAATGAACTTACATGCACCTTTACCAATAAAGAAAAGAAAAATATAAATATAATATTCCGCGTAAGCAACAACGATATTGCTTTCCGCTACGAAATGCCCAAATATGGCGATACAGGAAGCATAGTGATAGAAAAAGAAACGACAGGTTTTGACTTCCCATCCTTCACCACTACTTTCCTGTGCCCGCAAAGTGACGCCATGATAGGTTGGAAACGCACCAAACCCAGCTATGAGGAAGAATATAAGGCTGACGCTCCTATGAATGTACGTTCACAATATGGGCACGGTTACACATTTCCTTGTCTGTTCCATGTAGGAGAAAATGGCTGGGCACTTATCAGTGAAACCGGAGTAGACAGCAAATACTGTGGCTCACACTTAAGCGATGCTACTGCCGACGGACTTTATACCATCGCTTTCCCCATGCCCGAAGAAAACAACGGTAACGGCACGGCATCTCCCGGCCTTGCATTGCCCGGTTCCACTCCCTGGCGTACTATTACTGTAGGCGAAAACCTAAAGCCGATTGTAGAGACAACGATTCCATGGGATGTCGTGGAACCTCTTTACCCAACGGAGCATACATACAAAATGGGACGCGGAACCTGGAGCTGGATACTTTGGCAAGATGGAAGCATCAATTTCGATGACCAGAAAAAATATGTAGACCTCGCCGCCGCCATGGGATATGAATATGTATTGATAGACAACTGGTGGGATACCAACATCGGCCGTGAACGTATGAAAGACTTCATAGACTATGCACACAGCAAGAAGGTTGATGTATTTTTATGGTATAGTTCCAGCGGCTACTGGAATGATATAGTGCAAGGTCCTACCAATTATATGGACAATCCCATTATCCGTAAAAAGGAAATGAAATGGCTGTATAATATAGGAGTAAAAGGAATCAAAGTAGACTTCTTCGGAGGTGACAAGCAGGAAACCATGCGTCTGTACGAAGCCATCCTGAGCGATGCGGATGATCATGGACTGATGGTCATTTTCCACGGCTGTACCCTTCCTCGCGGATGGGAGCGTATGTATCCTAATTATGTAGGAAGTGAAGCCGTGCTCGCATCGGAAAACCTGATTTTCCAACAACATTTTTGCGATGAAGAAGCATTTAATGCCTGTCTACATCCATTTATCCGCAACACCATCGGTTGCATGGAGTTTGGTGGCACATTCCTCAACAAACGCCTCAACCGCAACAATGACGGCGGAAGCATACGCAAGACCACTGATGTATTCCAACTGGCAACAGCCGTTTTATTCCAAAATCCTATTCAGAATTTTGCGTTGGCGCCTAATAACCTGACCGATGCCCCTCAAGTTTGTTTGGATTTCATGAAGCAAGTTCCCACCACATGGGACGAAACAAGATTCATTGACGGCTATCCGGGCAAATACGTAGTACTGGCACGCCGGCATGCCGATCAATGGTATATAGCCGGAATCAATGCACAAAAAGAACCGCTGAAATTAAAGTTGAACCTTCCCATGTGTACTAAAGGAGATAAAGTGATGCTTTATCAGGACGATAAAAAACTAAATCCTCACGCTGAAGAGATAACATTAAAAAAGAATGATGAAGTCAGCATTACGATGCAGGCGGAAGGAGGATTTTTACTTGTGAAATAATTCCTTTCAGAGAATTGTATTTTATCCCTCATGTAGCCGGACAGTCCTTCATCAGGTTGTCCGGCTACATGATTTTTTATAAAAAAGCCTTCTCCTGAGCCTATCTCACCGCCTCCAAAAGACATAAACTATAAGCGAAATAAATACATTTTTTCCCATTATTCATTCGTCCACCCTATAAAACCGTTTGTCCACCCCTGTTTACGGCATAAATTTTACTTTTGTCATGCAATCGGTACTCAACTTTCGGAAGAGACCCCTGCTTTTAAAATTTAATCCTAATCTTAAATATTATGAAGAATAGCTCCAGCATATTTATAAACTCTGTGGTTTGTCTACCTAGAGTATTCAACATTGGATTGTACAATAATCCAACATCTCAATTCAATATATCAGCAACAATTTAATCTACTAATTTAATACTTAAAAAAATGAGGAAACATTTATTATTTTCCGTAATGCTTAGTCTGTGTGCTATGGGTGGCATGATGGTGTATTCCACACCTGTTATGGCTACCGTGGCGCAATCTCCGACTATCAAGGTTCGCGGTCAAGTTATCGATGAACAAGGTGAACCCCTCACAGGAGCTACCGTCAGAATCAAAGACGGACAAGGCGGAACCATTACCGATGTGGACGGAAACTTCCAATTGGAGGTTGCCGGTAACGCTATCCTTTCGATAAGCTATGTAGGCTACAAGGATCGTGAAGTAGCTGTTCGCAACCGCGCCATCATTGAATCCATCCAATTGCAACCCGACAATCAGATGCTTGAGCAAGTAGTTGTCATCGGTTATGGTACACAGAAGAAATCCGACTTGACTGGTTCCGTAGCCGTAGTAGATGCGGAAGCCCTGAAACAGACATCCCATTCCAATATCTCCACCATGCTAGAAGGTAAAGTATCAGGCGTACAAGTCACCTCCGACGGACAGCCCGGTGCAGACCCTACCGTCCGCATCCGTGGTGTCGGATCTTTCGGTGACACTTCTCCTCTTTATGTTATCGATGGTGTTCCTATGGGTACCTCCATCCGCGATTTCTCTTCAAACGATATTGAAACCATCCAAATCCTAAAGGACGCATCAGCCGCTGCCATCTACGGTTCGCGCGCCGCCAACGGTGTGGTCATCATCACTACCAAACGCGGTCAGAAAGACCAACCGCTGAAAGTAGATTACAATGGCTACGTGGGTATGGACTATATCCCCAGTAATGTCTATGATGTAATGGATGCCGACCAATACAGCCAATACATCGGTCAGGCATGTACCAACTCCAACACTCCGCTGCCCGGCGGTTACAAGCTGGACAGTACCACCGGAAAATATCATTTCCAGGACAACACCAATACCAACTGGTTTAAAGAAGTATTCAAAACAGGTATCCGTCAGAATCACAATGTGAATCTCTCCGGTGGCGGCGCCCACAACACCTATAATGTTTCATTAGACTACTACAACCAGAAAGGAACACTGGAAGGCGCCGGTCCTAACTATGAACGTTACACGGCACGTGTCAACAACACGATGGACACCAAATTCATCAAGTTCCATACCAGCCTTGTCTACTCTCACTCCGATCAAGACAACATGGGGTTGTCAAACGCTTCCGAATACGTTCAAGGTCTGTATGGCGACGTAACCAATGTGCTGCGTGGTACTTTGCTGATGCAGCCCACCATCAAAGCCTATGACAACTCTACTTGGGTACTTGACAATCTGGTAGGTATCGCCAATAACTTCAACTATGACTCTTACGGCTATGGTGTTTACTACGATACTGTACATGGTGACATTTCGGCTTCCAACCCCTTGCTAGTCAACAATCTGCTGAAGCGCAACACCCGCGTGGACCGCTTCGTAGGAACAGCTTCCGCCGATGTGGATCTCCTGAAGATGATTGGCGTTGACAGCAAGAATCACAAGCTCAACTATAAAGTCAATCTCTCTTACAGCAAAACCCATTGCAAGGACTTCACCTGGATTCCCGCATGGGTACAGAGCAATCGTGTCTATCTGGCCAAGAGCAACGAACGCCTCACTAAGGCTAGCCGTTCTTATGCCGATGCTTTGATTGAAAACGTGCTGACTTATGATGCTACCGTCGGCAAACACCATTTTAACCTGGTAGCCGGCCAGACTTACGAAGAAGAAAACACCGACCTGTTGACAGGCTGGGGCGTCAACTTCACCGAGCCTTACTTCCTGCAACTTCAGAATGCCGCCAACACTTATGCCGAAAGCTTCGAATACAAACACACCATCCTCTCTTACATCGGGCGTATCAACTACAACTACGATGACCGTTACCTGTTCTCGGCAACCGTGCGCCGCGACGGCAGTTCCCGCTTGTCCAAGAATATCCGTTGGGGTACTTTCCCCTCCGTATCTTTAGGATGGCGTTTTGACAAGGAAACTTTTTTCCCCTTCAACAGAAACATTGTCAACATGTTCAAGGTACGCGCCAGCTATGGTGAACTCGGTAACGAAAACATCGGTGAATACATGTATCAGGCTGTAATGGCACGTAACAACATGACTTATAGCTTTGGTAACACACCCATCACCGGTTCTGCCATTTCTACTTTCGTAGACAATAACCTTTCTTGGGAAAAGAAGAAAAGCTACAACGTAGGTATCGACCTCGCCTTCTTCAACAACCGTTTGGAATTCACCGCTGAATGGTACAAGAATACCAGTGAAGACCTGCTGTATGCCGTTCCAGTTCCTGAGCAAGCCGGTGTATCCAACACCACTGTAACGATGAACGCCGCCTCGATGAATAACTCAGGTTTTGAATTTACGACTACCTACCGCAACCGCGACCACGACTTCAAATATGAAGTGTCAGCCAACTTGAGCACCATCCGTAACCGCGTAACCTCATTGGGCTTCGGTACCGATTCATATATATCCGGTGCCTACATCACCAACGTAGGTGAAGAAATCGGTAAGTTCTACGGATGGGTTTATGACGGCATCGCCCGCACACAAGCCGACCTGGACAACCATGCCACACAAGAAGGTGCCCAGATTGGTGACTGCCTCTATAAGGACGTAAGCGGTCCCGACGGAAAGCCCGATGGAAAGGTGGATGCCTATGACCAAGTAGTACTGGGCAGCGGTATGCCTAAGATCAACTTCGGTTTGAACGCCCGCTTTGAATACAAACGTTTCGATCTGAGCATCGCTACGTTCGGTGCACTCAACTATCACGTAAGCGATGATATCCACAACTCTCTGAACTCCTGCTACGGCTGGGGCAACAAAGATGTAGCCATGCTTGACGCGAACCGTTTCAGTGAAGACGGCAGTACCTATCTTTCCAACGTGCCACGTACCTATGTTACCAACAGTGCCAGCTTGGCCTGGAATGATCTCTTCAGCGACCGCAAAATTCAGAACGCAGCTTATTGGAAAATTGCCAATATAGAATTGGGCTACAACTTCCCCAACGAATGGTTTGGCAAATACATATCCGACGTACGTCTCTATGTGTCAGCACAGAATTTACACACATTCACCGGGTACAAAGGTTATAATGTAGACTATGCAGGAGGTACCTTCACACCGGGATATAACTTCTGTTCTTATCCTACCGCACGTACCTTCATGTGTGGTGTTCATTTCACTTTCTAATCACTAAAAACATAACAATATGAAACTCAATAAATATGCATTGGCTCTCATTTTGGGATTAGGCACATTGGCTTCTTGCAATGATAATTTGGAGCTGTTGAATCCCAACCAGCAAACCTCAAACACATTCGGCTTCAATGCCGATGATTTGGAAGAGAGCGTTATTGCCGCCTATAACCATATCCGTATGGAAGGTTCTTACGCCCGTGTAGGCTACACCATCGACGTGTGTCGTGGTGATGAAGCATGGAACTCATCACAAGTATGGTATCTGCCTTTCGATGACCTGAATGCGGAAGTAACCTCGGACATCACGTGGTGGCCCTGGCGCGAATGGTACTATACCATTAATGTATGTAATTTTGCCATTTCCCGTTGCGATGAAGACAACAGCCAGCTTTCCGAGAAAATGAAACGCATCAAAGGACAAGTACTCTTCCTGCGTGGCCTGTCATACTACAATCTGGTTGGTTATTACCAGAACCCACCCCTCATCACAGATTATGCTACCTATTCTTCATTGGATGGACTTTATACCGGCAACAGCACATACGATGCCGTACTCGACCAAGTGGAAAGTGATTTCAAAGAAGCCATGGAATTGTTACCCTCACGAGATCAAGGTGGTGAATGGGAAAAAGGACGTGCCACCTGCGGTACTGCAGCCGGCTACTATGCCCGTGCGCTCATGACACGCCATAAATTCAAAGATGCCCTTACTGTGCTGAAAGACATTATCGGCAAGAAATATGGTACTTATGAACTGATGGATAACTATGGCGACAACTTTCGTGAAGGTCCTGCCTATGAGAACAACAAAGAAAGCCTTTTCGAAGTGCAATTCCTCGACTTGGAATCACAAGGAACCGATGACGAGTGGACTCCGGTGAACACCAGTCCGAATGCCACCCAAGGTTCGGCCATCGAGAGTAACTTCGCCCCCGGCAATTATGGTGGTTGGGCAGACATCTCGGCTTCCCCGTGGCTCTACCATCTCTTCAAAGCTGAACGTACAACTGACGGGAAACTCGACCC
Source organism: Phocaeicola sp. RTP21198st1_B8_RTP21198_201120 (assembly GCF_040929485.1). Taxonomy (NCBI): domain Bacteria; kingdom Pseudomonadati; phylum Bacteroidota; class Bacteroidia; order Bacteroidales; family Bacteroidaceae; genus Phocaeicola; species Phocaeicola sp. RTP21198st1_B8_RTP21198_201120. The sequence continues at coordinate 54,049 of NZ_JBCOCI010000004.1, forward strand.
ACGTCTGTACTGGACCATCGGTACTTATGAATCCGACTGGGAAGATTTCGAGTTTGGTAATGTAGCTTATACGAACAAGCTTACAGCCACTGACAACATCGTAACCAACAACACATACGGTGGTCTGCCCATCGCCAAGTTCACAAACCTTCGTACCGGTCTCTATAGCACGGTTATTACAGGTTTGCACGATGGAATCAACTTGCGTCTGATGCGTTACTCCGATGTGCTGCTCCGCGCCGCCGAATGTGAAAACGAAGTCAACGGCCCCACACAACAGGCCATCGACTGGATTAACGAAGTGCGCAACCGTGCTGACTTGCCCGACCTTGAACTGGCTGACTTCCCTACAGCCGACAAACTCTTCGAGCAGATTGCCAATGTGGAGCGTCCGAAGGAATTCGGGTGCGAGTTCGGACGCGGATTCGACCTTATCCGCTGGGGATTCTTCTATAAGAATGACCGTTTGCAGCAACTCAAGGAACACAGCGTCGTACGCCGTTCTTTAATCGGAACCAAGGACCCTGTAAACTACAACGATATCGCAACCGATCCCGAACTGAAAAGTTCTTTCGACACCTATTTACCCGGACACGAATTCCTGCCCATCGTACAGCAGTTGTTGAACAAGAACCCCAATTTGAGTGGTAACTCCGCCAACTTCAGCACGGACAACTCTACTTATTTCAGTGAAAATGGATGGACAGTTCGTCCGGTTGTTGACTTAAGCAAATAAACAAACCTATTAAAATTTAAGACAATGAGAATACTCAAAAAATTAGTATACGTTTGCTGTTCCATCACCTTGGGGTTGATGGCATTGTCAAGCTGCGAAGGTGGCGAGTTATATGATGTAAACGCCCCTGACTGGATCTCCGAGAAAGTGGACTCTATAGCAGATTCAAAGAAAGAGCCGGAAGAAGAAGTACTGGAAGGTATGCAGGAAGATGTCTACTCCTTCGGTAACACAGACTACACCTCCGGTTTCTGGACAGCTTTCTCCAAGTATTACGTCGTGCCCGACGGGCAGAAATGGCATGGGGTGTTCAATCTCAACATCAATCCCGCCGACAATACCTATTATAAAAACTTCGCCCTCGTCATTACCAACGATACAGACCGTGGAGGAGAAGGATATACGGAATATGGTGCTTATCGTTTTGACACTACAAACGATACTTTGGCCTATAACTCCCAATGGGGTTCCCATCTTTTTTTCAAATACACATCCAGCACGCTGATGCTGTCACCCGTTGATAATCTGGACGAAACTGTACAGAAATTGGGCGGCAAAGTGACACTCACCGTAGACCGAACCAGTGAAAATGCCTTCTCTATCAAAATCCAGAACGCCTCGGCAACCAAAACCTACAAACAGCCGTACAAGTTACCCAATCTGAATATAGACAAGAGCAATACCAACATCCGCTGTTTCCTAGTACCTGAAGGCTCTTATATCAACTTCTTACAATCAAACATCATTCCTATCGGTGGCCTTACTTCTGCCGAGGACAAGAATCCGCTCTCGATGGTACTGCAAAATGTACCCGATCAGGTCAATGCCGGCACTTCACTCGAAGAAGCCGTGGTCGGTATTACTGCCGTCGTCAGCTTCGAAGAAGGGGTGACTAAGACCGTAACCGCCGAAGAACTCCAGTTCACCGCCATCCCCAATATGGAAGAACTGGGTACGAAGACACTGGTAGCCATCTATAACAAGACCTTCAAGGGTGAGAATTGCAACTTGCCGGTGGTAGCCAATGCTACGTTTGAAGTAGTGGAAAAGATTGTATCCATCCAAGTGACGGCTCAACCTACACATACACAATATTACTATTATACTTCGGCTGCAACCGAGGCGATGACGGATCGTACGCTGGCATTCCTTCCGGAAGGATTGAAAGTAACGGCTACTTATGCCGACGGAAGCACCCAAATTATTGACAACACAAAACTCAGTTTCTCTGCCATTGTCGCCAAAGCCGGTACACAGACCGTAACCATTACTGCCGATGAAGCTACCGCTACCGTAGCAGTTAAAGTGGCCGAATCAACAGTTTCCACTGTCAGCAACTCTGCAGACATTCTGGGAACCGAAGACAATACAACGGAGTGGTGGACTGTCTTTTCTGACAATTTCAACGTGCCGATCGGTGAAACTAAGTCCATCAGCTTCACCAATTACACCAGCCTGGCTAATAACTGGAGCAACTTCGCTGTCGTTCTCCGCAAAGCCGATCTTGCCGAATATGCAGTGGTACGCGCCGACAACTATGGATGGGGTGCAGGATACGATGGAAATGCCAGCCTCGTTCACAACGGTACACAAGGCGACTGGGCTACTTGGCTTGCCGATATGAACGGAGCCAAAGTCACCGTCTACGTGACCAATTGCGGCAATGGTACAACCGACATTCAGGCGGTAATGGAAGGCACTTCAGGTACCTCCTATGCCCAATACTATTTAGGGATCAACAAAGTAGATATGAACGACTTGAACTTCGCTTTAACGATTGAAGGCGGACATCTCGTCTTCTAAGCCGAATCAGTAATCACACAAACCATGCCGTTTTCCTCAGGAACCAGAAGAAGCGGCATGGCCTTTAAACTATCAACAGATGAAAAAACTATTATCCCTGTGGATGTTCTTACCAATATTCCTTGTTTTAGCCGCTTGTTCTGACAACAGCGAAGATATAGACCGCTATTATGCAACTGTAAGTACTCCGAAAGTAACTACAACCACACCCACCTCATTGACCGTCACCGCGTCGGTTACGGGTGATCTGAACCAAATAGTCAAGAAAGGCTTCTGTTACAGTACAGCAACTTCCACACCGACTATCAAAGACCACGTGGTGAATGCCGATGAGAATTTCAGCGCCACCCTCTCAACCTTGACCACCGGTACCTCTTACTATATCCGTGCATACGTCTACTGTGACAGCCGCTATGTCTATTCTGAGGTGATCACGGCCACCACAGAAAGCTTAAGCTTAGACGATGAACTCAAGAATTATGTGGCCCCCACCTACGCCGATGACTATACCTCGATAAGTGACTGGAGCAAACGCTCTCAATGGAATCTTGCCAACGTACACGACCCCTCGGTGGTATTGGCCGAAGATGGTTATTATTACATGTATCAGACAGATGCTTCCTATGGAAACGCCCACACGGCAGGCGGGCACTTCCACAGTCGTCGTTCCAAAGACCTTGTCAACTGGGAATACCTCGGCGGTACAATGAAGAACCTGCCCGAATGGGTAGTACCTAAGCTCAATGAAATACGCAAAGAAATGGGACTTGCCGAAGTTAACCCTAATATTAATGACTTCGGCTATTGGGCTCCCGTAGTACGCAAGGTAAAGAACGGCCTCTATCGCATGTACTATTCCATCGTCTGCCCTGGCACACTCAACGGTGCCAACACCTGGTCGGAGCGCGCCTTCATCGGCCTGATGGAAAACAACGACCCCGCCAACAACAACGGCTGGGTGGACAAAGGCTACGTCATCACCAATGCTTCTGACAAAGGACTTAACTTCAACATAAAGCCAAATGACTGGGCCAATTGCTACTACAAATGGAATGCCATCGACCCCTCTTACATCATCACGCCCGAAGGCGAACACTGGTTGGTCTACGGTTCATGGCATAGCGGCATAGCTGCTCTCAAACTCAATGGCGAGACAGGCAAGCCTGCCGAAACTTTGGGCCAGCCTTGGGCTACAGGCCAAGCACCTGCTGAGTATGGTCAGTTAATCGCCACCCGCCAGACAGGTAACCGCTGGCAAGCCAGTGAAGGTCCAGAAATTATTTACCGTGATGGCTACTACTACCTCTTCCTGGCCTACGACGCCCTTGACGTGCCCTACAACACCCGTGTAGTCCGTTCGAAGAGCATCACTGGTCCCTACGTAGGCATTGACGGCAAAGATGTGACCGCCGGTGCCGATGCACTGCCCATAGTGACCCATCCCTATAAATTCAGCAAAGGCTACGGCTGGGTAGGCATCGCCCACTGTGCTATCTTCGATGATGGCAAAGACAACTGGTTCTACGTCTCACAAGGTCGCATGCCTAAGGATGTTCCGGGCATCAACGCCAGTAACGCCATCATGATGGGACATCTACGCAGCATCCGCTGGACGAAAAACGGTTGGCCTCTCGTAATGCCCGAACGTTACGGAGCCGTTCCCAAAGTAGCCATCACCGAAGAAGAATTGCCCGGCAATTGGGAACACATCGACCTTACATACAAATATGGAGAGCAGAGAACTTCAGCAACAATGACCCTCGCCGCCGACCACACTATCACCGAAGGTACCTGGAAAGGCAGTATGTGGAGCTATGACGCCGGCCAACAGATTCTGACTGTTAACGGAGTGGAACTTTATCTGCAACGTGAAACCGATTGGGAAGCCAATCCACGTACCCATACCATCGTCTATGCCGGCTATGCCAACAACAAGACGTATTGGGGAAAGAAATCCAAATAACATTCCCGCTCCCGCACGCAAACTTCATATAGAAACAGGACCACTGCCCCTCAAAACAACACCAATGTTTATGGGGCAGTGGTCCTGTTTTACAAGTCAATAGCAGAAATTAAAGATCATTAAACAGATACAAGAGAAACCTATTTCATGAAAAGGAAAAAGAGTTAGGTTCCCTAATCTCCATACAAAAAATCATTATTTTGTTCTTTTACGTTCAAAGACAACCTTTTATCCTAATTCTTACTTTTATTTATCACCATAAATCTCTATTCCTTAAACCAACAAACATCATTTGTAGACAAGCAGAGGACACCAGCATCAGATTTTTTGTTAATTATTAGCCAAATACACACTTTAATTTATAACTTTGCAATTCTAATAGAATGAATTATGGAAAATAAACTAACCATTTACAATACATTAAGCCGTCAAAAGGAACTTTTCGTTCCCTTGCATGCCCCTCATGTAGGTATGTATGTATGCGGTCCTACCGTATATGGCGACGCCCATTTAGGACACGCACGTCCCGCCATCACGTTCGATATCCTGTTCCGTTATCTTACCCATCTGGGATACAAGGTACGTTATGTCCGTAACATTACCGATGTCGGTCATCTGGAACACGATGCAGACGAAGGTGAAGATAAAATCGCCAAAAAGGCCCGTTTGGAACAATTGGAACCCATGGAAGTAGTACAATATTACCTCAATCGCTACCACAAGGCAATGGAAGCCTTGAATGTACTTCCACCCAGTATCGAGCCACATGCATCAGGTCATATCATTGAACAGATAGAGCTGGTAGAAGAAATTCTGAAAAACGGCTATGCTTATGAAAGTGAAGGTTCCGTTTATTTCGATGTAGCAAAATACAACAAAGACCATCATTACGGCAAACTGTCCGGCCGTAACCTGGACGATGTGCTGAACACCACCCGCGAACTGGACGGTCAAAGCGAGAAGCGTAATCCTGCCGATTTCGCTCTGTGGAAATGTGCACAACCCGAACATATCATGCGCTGGCCAAGCCCGTGGAGTAACGGTTTTCCCGGTTGGCATTGTGAATGTACCGCAATGGGCAAAAAATATTTGGGCGAGCATTTCGATATTCATGGAGGGGGAATGGACTTAATTTTCCCACACCACGAATGTGAGATCGCACAAAGCGTGGCTTCACAAGGAGATGACATGGTTCACTATTGGATGCACAACAACATGATTACCATTAATGGGCAGAAGATGGGAAAATCATACGGCAACTTTATTAACTTGGATGAGTTCTTTCACGGTACTCACAAGTTACTGACACAAGCCTACAGCCCCATGACCATCCGTTTCTTCATCCTTCAGGCACATTACCGCAGTACAGTGGACTTCAGTAACGAAGCATTACAAGCAGCCGAAAAAGGATTGGAACGACTGACAGAAGCTGTAAAAGGTCTTGAACGCATCACCCCAAGCGCACAAACCACCGGCATAGAAGGCGTAAAAGACTTACGTGAAAAATGCTATACAGCCATGAACGATGACCTGAACTCACCGATTGTCATCGCCCATCTGTTTGACGGCGCCCGTATGATCAACACAGTGCTTGATAAAAAAGCGACCCTTTCCGCCGAAGATCTGGAAGAGCTGAAAAGTGTGTTCCATCTCTTTATGTATGAAATCTTGGGTATAAAAGAAGAAGCCGCCAATAACGAGGCACGTGAAGAGGCATATGGCAAAGTAGTAGATATGCTGCTGGAACAACGTATGAAAGCCAAAGCCAATAAAGACTGGGCTACAAGTGATAAAATCCGTGATGAGCTAGCCGCTCTTGGCTTTGAAGTGAAAGATACCAAAGATGGTTTCACATGGAGACTGAATAAATAGAATACGTAGAGCGGTACTATATTTTTTCACCACAGACTATACAGATTCACACAGATTATCCAACCTAACAATCAATGATTTAAGAAGCATCTGCGTTTATTTGTATAATCTGTGGTGAACCTTTCAGATAACCATCAAAACTGAAAAATCTCCCTTCGGATGGTAATACTTATTTTTAAATAACTATTTTTGCAGAAACTATACAAAACTGCTTATCACACCAATCCAATGCTAGTTGAGAATACAATAACTTTAGCGTCCCTATATAAGATTTTGTTTGAAGAAGAGCCACTGACACTCTCCGACCCATGTATGCAAAAACTGGAAGAGAGTTTCAATTTCCTGAAAACATTCTCCAACGACAAAATCATCTATGGCATCAATACCGGCTTTGGCCCCATGGCCCAATATCGTATTGAAGATGAATCCTTATCGCAATTACAATACAACATCATCCGCAGCCATGCTACCGGAGCCGGGCAACCTCTTCCGGAACGCTATGTCAAAGCCGCCATGGTAGCGCGTCTCTATACTTTTCTGCAAGGCAAATCCGGCGTACATAAAGAACTGGCGTTGCTCATTACCGAGTTTATCAACCGGGGGATTATTCCATACGTACCCGAACACGGCAGTGTGGGGGCCAGTGGTGATCTGGTACAACTCGCCCATATCGCCCTCACTCTGATTGGAGAAGGAGAAGTCTTTTACCAAGGCAAGAAAAGAGATACGGCCTCTGTGCTGGCGGAAAACGGATTGCAACCTTTTCAAATGCACATCCGCGAAGGGCTTTCAGTGACCAACGGCACTTCAGTCATGACAGGTATAGGTATTGTCAATCTGATTTACGCACGCCAACTTATGCAGTGGGCGGTAGGTGCATCTGTTATGATGAATGAAATAGCCGCCTCATACGATGACTTCATGTCTGAACCGCTGAACGGGGCCAAACAGCATGAAGGACAACAAGAGATAGCCCGCATGATGCGCCAATGGGTAAAAGGCAGCCTGTGTGTACGCAAAAGAGAGAATGAACTTTATAATGGGAAGCACGAAGAGAAGATCTTCACCCATAAAGTGCAGCCCTATTATTCGCTACGTTGCATTCCACAAATTCTAGGGCCGGTTTATGATGAATTACTCAATGCTGAAAAAGTATTGATAAACGAAATAAATTCAGCTTGTGACAACCCGATAGTGGACCCTGACACACAGAATGTATATCATGGTGGTAACTTCCACGGAGATTATGTATCTTTTGAAATGGACAAGTTGAAAATAGCAGTCACCAAACTGACGATGCTTGCCGAACGGCAGATTAATTACCTGTTTCACGACCGCATCAACGGCATTCTCCCCCCCTTTGTCAATATGGGAGTACTGGGATTGAACTATGGCTTGCAAGCATCACAATTTACCGCGACTTCTACCACGGCGGAGTGCCAGACTTTGTCTAATCCGATGTATGTGCATAGCATCCCCAACAACAATGACAACCAGGACATTGTAAGCATGGGTACCAATTCCGCCTTGATGGCAAAAACAGTCATTGAAAATGCTTATCAGGTGATGGCTATCCTGATGATGGGTATTGTACAAGCCATTGATTGCCTGGATATAGCCGACCGGATAAGCCCCCGGTCACAACAAGTATATAAAGAAATACGAGCATTTTTCCCTGTTTTCCGGGAAGATACACCTAAATATAAAGAGATAGAAAGCATGATGGTATATCTTAAAAAAGGGAGGTTTCAAGAAAAATGAAATACGCATTAGTAACAGGAGGAAGCCGGGGAATCGGACGAGCCATTTGTCTGAAACTGGCCGAAATGGGATATCATATACTGATAAACTACCAAAGCAACGATACGGAAGCTGAAGCCACCCTGCAACAAATACGGGAACAAGACTCGGATGGCGAACTGATGAAATTTGACGTGACAGATGCAGCAGCCACACACGCCGCACTGAACGGATGGATAAAACAGCATCCCGATACTTACATTGAGGTACTGGTGAACAATGCCGGTATACGCCGTGACAACTTGATGCTGTGGATGGAACAGGAAGAATGGAGCCGGGTACTGGATATCAGTCTGAACGGTTTCTTTAACGTCACCCAACCCTTGCTGAAGAATATGCTGGTAAAGCGATTCGGACGTATTATCAACATCGTCTCCCTGTCGGGGATCAAAGGAATGCCGGGACAAACAAATTATTCGGCAGCCAAAGGTGGAATCATAGCCGCTACCAAAGCGTTGGCGCAGGAAGTTGCCAAAAAACACGTGACGGTAAATGCCATAGCACCGGGATTTATCCGTACAGATATGACAGACGGAATTGATGAGAACGAGTGGAAAAAACACATCCCGGCAGGACGCTTCGGCGAGCCCGGGGAAGTAGCCGCACTGGTAGGCTTCCTGGCATCCGGGCAAGCTTCCTACATTACCGGAGAAGTGATTTCCATCAATGGAGGATTATATACGTAAGCAAAAGATGAAAAGAGTAGTTATTACAGGAATGGGCATCTATTCGTGCATAGGCAGGAATCAAGAGGAAGTGAAAGAGTCACTGTTTCAAGGAAAGTCAGGCATCGGAATCGCTCCGGCTCGCAAAGAAATGGGCTATTTCTCGGCGTTAACCGGTCTTGTCGAACGTCCCGATTTGAAGAAATTATTGGACCGCAAGAAACGCCATAGCCTTGCCGAGCAGGGAGAATACGCCTATATGGCTACCCTGGAAGCATTCCGGCAAGCCCGGATAGAAGAAAAGTTCCTGTTGGAGAACGAAGTCGGAATACTGTATGGCAATGACAGTAGTGCTGCTCCGGTTATTCAAGCAATAGATATTATCCGCGAGAAAAAGAATACGGCATTGGTTGGTTCCGGTTCTATTTTCCAGTCCATGAATTCCACCATTACCATGAATCTTTCGGTTATTTTCCATCTAAAAGGAATTAACTTCACTATATCGGGAGCCTGTGCCAGTGGTTCACACGCCATCGGCATGGCTTATCTGCTTATCAAATCAGGACTTCAGGACTGCATTCTGTGCGGAGGAGCACAGGAAGTGAACCCTTATTCCGTGGGTAGTTTCGACGGGTTGGGAGCCTTCTCCGCCCGGGAAGACGAACCGGAAAAAGCATCCCGTCCATTCGATAAAAACCGTGACGGACTAGTACCTAGCGGCGGAGGCGCCAGTCTGGTGCTGGAAAGTTATGAATCAGCCGTAAAGCGCGGAGCGACTATCCTGGCAGAAGTCATAGGATACGGCTTCTCATCCAACGGAGATCACATTTCCGTACCCAATGTGGATGGCCCCAGACGCTCTTTGCAGATGGCAGTCAAGGATGCGGGTATTCCTTTGGAAGAGATTGCATACATCAATGCACATGCCACATCCACTCCTGTAGGTGATTTGAACGAGGCAAAAGCCATAGCGGAAGTATTCGGGAGCCATCATCCCTACGTCACATCCACCAAATCACAGACCGGACATGAGATGTGGATGGCAGGAGCCAGTGAAGTCATTTACTCCACTTTGATGATGAACAACGGCTTCATCGCACCCAACCTCAATTTTGAGGAGCCCGATGAAGCCTCTGCCCTGCTGAATATCCCTTCCCGAAGGGTAGAAACGGAATTTGACACATTCTTGTCCAACTCATTCGGATTCGGAGGAACCAATTCCTCACTGATTATCCGCAAATTCAAAGAAAACAATTAATTTAAACCAATATATAAATTTATGACCAACGAAGAAATCATCGAAAAGATCAGAACCACCCTGGCCGAAGAATTTGAGATTGATGTAGAATTGATTCAGCCGGACGCCCCTTTGATGCAAACCTTGGAATTGGATAGCCTTGATTTGGTAGATATGGTAGTACTGATTGACAGGAATTTCGGTTTCACCGTGACAGCCAAAGACTTTGCCGGTATCAAAACCTTCCAGGATTTCTATAATCTGGTAATTTCGCACATACAAAAAGAAGACTGATGCCCGAAACATGGAAAGGTAAAACAAGAGGAGGTACATTCGGATACATGTTCTTCATCTACATGATTCGCTGTCTGGGTATCACTGCGGCTTACGGCTTTCTGTCATTGGTCGTCCTCTATTTTATACCTTTCGCACCGAAAGCTACCGCCAGTACCTGGCAATACGCACGGAACAGACTGAAATACGGACGTGCCAAAGCCGCCGGACTGTTATTGAAAAATTACTACCGGCTGGGGCAGATATTGATTGACAAAGTAGCCATCGGCAATGGGATGGCAGACAAATATCATTTCGAGTTCGAGAACTATCAGGCATTTTTGAACGTACTGAATGGAAACACCGGCGTAATTATGATAGGCGCCCATGTAGGTAATTGGGAAATAGGTGCTCCTTTCTTCGATGAATACGGCAAAAAAATCAATATTGTCATGTTTGATGCCGAACACGAACGGATAAAAGAGATTCTGGAAAAGAATGCCTCCACACGCGATTATAAAATAATTCCCGTGAATGAAGACAATCTGACCCATGTATTCCGTATTACAGAGGCACTGGAGCGCAAAGAATATGTCTGCTTTCAAGGTGACCGCTATCTGAATAAAGAGAAATTACTCAGCAGTCCGTTCATGGGAAAAGAAGCCGAATTTCCGATGGGTCCTTTCCTGCTGGCTTCCAAAATGAGAGTACCTGTCGTATTCTATTTTGCCATGCGTGAAGCGAAAAAAAACTATCGTTTCCATTTCTTTATTGCCGAGGCGGTGGTACATACCAAAGAGAAGCGGGCCGAACAAGCATTATTGGAGCAATATACACAAACGCTGGAAAAAATCGTCCGGCAGTATCCGGAACAATGGTTCAATTACTACCCGTTCTGGGCATAAATACAAATCTGGATTATGATGCATAAAAGATATACAAAAGAGCAATTGACAGCTGTAGAGGCACAAAGACTGGCGCAAGAGATCGCTTTCGGTCCCGTGGTATTCCAAGTTTCACGTCTGATGTTGAAATTCGGAATATTCCAATTGCTGGCCGACAAACGGAAAGGATACACGCTGCAAGAAATCAGTGTGCAGACCGGACTGACACGCTATGCAGCACAAGTATTACTGGAAGCATCGCTGACCATCGGAACCATCCTGTTGGAAGAAGACCGCTATGTACTGGCCAAGGCAGGCTGGTTTCTGCTGAATGATAAAATGGCACGTGTCAATATGGAATTCAATCACGATGTGAACTATCAAGGACTTTTCTATCTGGAAGAGGCTCTTTTAAATGGTCAGCCGGAAGGATTGAAAGTATTCGGCGGATGGCCTACCATTTACGAAGGACTTTCCCAACTGCCGGAACAGGTACAGAAAAGCTGGTTTGGCTTTGACCATTTCTACTCGGACAACTCGTTCAGCCAGGCATTAGAAATTGTATTTCTTCACTCACCGAAACGACTGCTCGATATTGGTGGAAACACCGGCAGATGGGCAACCCGATGCGTCCAATATAATCAAGAAGTAGAAGTAACCATTGTGGATTTGCCTCAACAACTGGAAATGATGAGAAAACAAACTGCCGACGTGCCCGGTGCAGAACGCATCCATGGCCACGGCGCCAATCTGCTGGATCGGACCGTGCCCTTTCCTTCAGGCTTTGACACCGTATGGATGAGCCAGTTTCTGGACTGCTTTTCGGAAGAGGAAGCAACCAGTATTCTAAGTCGTGTGGCACAGTCCGCCAGCAAAGACAGTAAAGTCTACATCATGGAAACGCTGTGGGACCGGCAGCCATACGAAACGGGCTCTTACTGCCTGACTCAAATCAGCCTTTACTTCACAGCCATGGCCAACGGCAACAGCAAGATGTTCCATTCGGATGACCTTATCCGCTGTATTAAAAATGCCGGACTGGAAGTGGAAGAGATTCATGATAACATAGGACTGGGACACAGTATCCTGCAATGCAGACTGAAATGAACAGAAAAGAAATCATTTGTCGGGGAGACGAACTGTTCCGGCTGATTCCACAACGTCCGCCCATGGTCATGATAGACCGTTTCTATGGGATAGAAGAAAATACATCCTGGTCAGGGCTGACCGTCACCCCCGATAATCTGTTTTGCCGGGACGGCGTATTACAGGAAACAGGAATCATAGAACACATCGCCCAATCAGCAGCGGCACGGGTAGGATATATCTATATGCTGCGAGAAGAGCCTGTACCACTAGGCTTTATCGGCTCTGTAGAAAAAATGAAAATATTCCGTCTTCCTTCTGCCGGAGCAGAATTATATACCGGAATAACCATTGTGCAGGAAATATTCGATATCACACTGATTACCGCCGAGGTGAAAGAAAACGATGAACTTCTGGCCGAATGCCGGATGAAAATATATCTGAAAAAAGAATGAAACGAAAAACAAGTCCACAGCAGGCAGCACTGACAGACCGGACCACCATCAAGGTCCGCTTCAGTGAAATAGATTCCATGCAGATAGTATGGCATGGTGAATATGTGCGTTATTTCGAAGATGGACGTGAAGCTTTCGGAAAGCGATATGGCTTGGACTATATGAGCATCTACCGGGAAGGCTATTTAGTTCCTATCGTAGACCTGAGCTGCCAGTTCAAACAGCCGCTGTCATTCGGTGAGGAAGCCATTGTCGAGACACGGTATATTCATAGTGATGCTGCCAAAATCCTTTTTGAATACACCATCTACCGGGCATCAGACCAAAACATTGTGGCAACAGGAACCACTACACAGGTATTCCTGAATACAAATAGAGAACTGGAATTGGTTAATCCTGCCTTTTACATAGAGTGGAAAAAGAAATGGAACATCATCTGACTACCTATATCACCCATGATACCCTGATCAGCGCGCTGGGTTTCGGCACACAGGAAAATCTGGAAGCCATCCGGAGCTATCACAGCGGTATCACCCTGCAGACGGACAAACGGATTGCAGACACTCCCCTATTGGCAGCTACTATCTCGCAAGAGAGATTGCAACAACAGGCAGAAGCCATAGGAGTAAGTGGCTATCCCCGGATGGAACAACTGTTCATACTGACTATCAACGAACTCATCCGTCAGTCCGGACAAACTTTGGAAGATAAAACCTGCGGACTCATCCTCTCTACCACAAAAGGGAACATCGACTTACTGACCCGTCATACGGAACATCCCGATGAAGCGGTCTTTCTTTGGAAAATGGCAGAAAACATTGCCGGTTATTTCCATGCCGAGGAACGGGTACATGTCATCTCCAACGCCTGCATATCAGGAGTGTCAGCCCTTGTAACAGGAAAACGCATGATAGAGAACGGCATCTACCGCAAGGTAATTGTAGCGGGAGGTGACCTTCTCTCTCATTTCATCACCAGTGGTTTCCTGTCTTTCCGGTCCCTCAGCTCCCGTCCATGCCGTCCGTATGACAGCAACCGTGACGGACTGAACTTGGGAGAGGCTTGCGGAGCCGTATTACTAAGTACGGAAAAGACGCCAAATAGCATCATTCTCTCCGGAGGAGCCATAAGTAATGACGCCAACCATATCTCCGGCCCTTCCCGTACAGGAGACGGACTCTTTTTCGCTATCCGCCAAGCCATGCAGGAGGCAGGAACAGCCCTCCAAAACATCAGCTTTGTCAATGCCCATGGCACGGCCACCGTATACAATGATGAAATGGAATCCAGAGCCCTCACGCTGGCTCATCTGGAACAAGTTCCCACACATAGCTTAAAACCCTATTTCGGGCATACCTTGGGAGCATCGGGAATCATTGAAAGCATTGTCTGTATGCACGAACTGAAACAAGGCATCCTGTTCGGCACTCCGGGTTACGAAACACCGGGTGTGCCTATGCCTATACCGGTCTATGCAACTCACCAACACATTCCGATGAAACATTGTGTAAAAACCGCTTCGGGATTCGGTGGGTGTAACGCAGCCATTGTCTTGTCTTTACCGGAATATGCTCCGTTCAAGGATGAGGACAACACCTTGCCCGAAATCCGATGTACACGGGAGGTTCGTATTGAAAACAGTTCTGTCTTCATAAACAACGAACTTATTTTTCATTCTGAAGAACCGGATTTCGGCATATTTATACGTGATACCTATAAAAAATCAGGCGGAAACAATATGAAATTCTATAAAATGGATGACCTTTGCAAACTGGGATATGTTGCCGCCGAATACTTACTGAAAGACAAGACATTCGCCCCACTGGAAATGGGGATGTTACTTGCCAACGCCACTTCATCCCTACATACGGATATCAGACACCAGCAACTGATAGACCAGGACGGAGACCGGGCAGCCAGTCCGGCTGTATTTGTTTACACACTACCCAATGTAGTGTCCGGCGAGATTTGCATCCGCCACAAGATACAAGGGGAAAACACCTTTTTCATAACTGAAGCCTATCAGCCGGAGAAACTGGAAAGATACGCACGTATAGTCATGCAAAAAGGGAAACTGAACTATTGTATCATCGGATGGTGTGAATTATTGAAAAACACCTATAAAGCAGTATTTAAACTGATTGAAAAACAATAAAGAATATGGAAGAATTGATTGAGAAATTGAAAGTTGAATTAATAGAAGCATTGAATCTGGAAGAAATCACTCCGGAGGACATTGATAGTGAAGCACCTTTATTCGGAGACGACGGATTGGGTCTTGACTCGATTGACGCATTAGAGATTATCCTGATTCTGGAAAGGAATTATGGCATTAAAATAGAGAATCCTGCCAAAGGAAAGGAAATATTCTATTCGGTGCGTACCCTGGCAGACTACATCACCGCCCATCAGAAATGAGGAAGATCTATGTCACCGGTCTGGGAGTGATTTCGGGCATAGGACAAGGAGTAAAAGAAAATCTGGACTCCTTAAAATCCGGAAAACACGGTATGGGGAAAATCACCCTTTTCCCCACCGTGCTTGACGTACCCGTGTCCGAAGTGAAACAAAGCAATGAAGAATTAAAGCAAATCCTGTTCCTTCCATCCGGCAAAACGTATTCACGTACAGCCCTGCTAGGCTTGTTGGCAGCTCAAGAGGCAGCCCGTGATGCGGAACTCGATTTCGCTTCTCCCCGTATCGGACTCATTTCTTCCACTTCCATCGGAGGAATGGATGCAAGCGAGCGGTTTTATGCCTCTTTCCGGGAGGATAACCGAAAAGGAAGATTACGTGATATTATCTCCCATGACTGTGGAGCCAGTACCGAAATGATAGCCGCTTATTTAGGAGTGAAAGGAATGGTGACCACCCTCAGCACCGCCTGTTCTTCGGCTGCAAATGCCATTATGTTAGGGGCACGCCTGATTCGACACGGTTATCTGGACACCGTCCTCGTAGGTGGAACGGATGCCTTATGCCGTTTCACGCTCAACGGTTTCAATTCATTGATGATACTGGACAAAGAGCACTGCCGTCCTTTCGACCGCACACGTGCCGGATTAAACCTCGGAGAAGGAGCCGGATACCTTGTTCTTCAATCGGAGAAATCCCTTACAAAGGCTCCTTATTGTGAACTCAGCGGTTACGCCAATGCCAACGAAGCCTACCATCAGACAGGAAGTTCCCCCGATGGAAACGGGCCTTTCCTTTCCATGAGTCAGGCCATAGCCTCTGCCGGACTGACAGCCGGAGCCATAGACTATATCAATGTACATGGCACAGGTACTCCCAGTAACGACGCTTCCGAAGGGAAAGCCATCCGGCGTATCTTCGATACCCGTATTCCACCTTTCAGTTCGGTCAAGGCTTTCATCGGTCACACCCTGGGAGCCTCGGAAGGAATAGAAGCCGTATATTCCGTACTCTCCATCCGTCACGGACTGATTTACCCTAATCTGAACTTTCATCTGTCCGATGAAGAAAGCGGTCTCATTCCTGAAACGATTTTCCGGTCGGGACTTCCCATACGGCATGTATTATCCAACTCCTTCGGATTCGGCGGAAACAACTCATCTCTCGTATTTTCCACTCTAAACAGATAGCGTATGCGCCCAGTATATATCAATCGTATCGCCTCTATTCATGCAGAGAGCAGCAATGAAAAGCCTTATTTCTCCGCACAGGAACCTGATTATAAAGAAATGATCACCAACGCCAATCTGCGGAGGCGCATGAGCCGCATGATCAAGATGGGAGTAGCTTGCGGACTGGAATGTCTGAAAGATATATCGCCGGAAAAGGTAGATGCCATTATCACCGCTACGGGACTGGGTTGTCTGGCTGATACGGAAAAGTTTATGAACGCCTTGATGGATAACCGGGAACAGATGCTCAATCCCACCGCTTTCATTCAGTCCACCTTTAATACGATCGGTGCACAGATAGCTTTGCTACTCAAAATACATGCTTATAATGTGACGTATGTACACCGTGGTTTAAGTTTTGAAAGTGCTCTGACAGATGGCATCATGAGTATTGCCGAAGGCAAACAGCATGTACTGGCAGGTGCTATGGATGAAATAACCCCTACCAGCTACATCATCCAGCAGCGTTTAGGACTGTTGAAAGGAACGACAGCCGGTGAGGGAGCACAATTTTTCCTGTTAAGCGCACAAAAAGAGGAACAGACTTTTGCTGAACTGAAAGGGGTGGACACTTTTATCACCCGGATGAGTGCTCCGGAAATCAGTAACAGGATGCATCATTTTCTAAAATCTCACGAGCTTGCACCCGAAGACATTGACTGGTTTATCAGTGGCAAGAACGGGCAGGAAGCAACAGATGCCGTTTATACAGAGCTGGAACACAGTCTGTTTCCTCATGCCCTGCATAGCAGCTTTAAAGAGCAATGCGGAGAATATCAGACTGCCTCATCCTATGCTCTCTGGATGGCGGCAAAAGCCTTGAAAGAAGAAGCTTCATCCCGTTACGCATTGATTTATAACCAATATCAAGGTATCAATCATTCAATCATCTTAATCAAGCGATGCACATCTTAATTTCTGTAGTCATCATAGTAAGCGTCATGGCCTATTAAAAAGATGCTTTTAAGATACTGAAAACAGGAATAATGCTTAACTTTATCCCTCATAAAATAAAAGTAGTAAAAATAATGAAGAAAATAACTGTTACGAATATTGATATATCCATATCTGTAAGACCTGATAATAATGATTATATCTGCCTGACAGACATGGCACATTTCAAAGACAGAGAACGTACTAACTACATTATACAAAACTGGATGCGTCTACGTAGTACGATTGATTTTCTTGGGTTATGGGAAAAACTAAATAATCCAAATTTTAAAGGCATCGAATTCGATGCTTTTAAAATGGAGAGTGGAACAAACAGTTTCACCCTAACCCCCAAACAATGGATAGAAAAAACTAAAGCAATAGGGATTATATCCAAGCCCGGACGATATGGGGGAACTTTTGCCCATAAAGACATAGCTTTTGAATTCGGGACCTGGCTCAGCCCTGAATTTAAACTATATCTCATCAAAGAATACCAAAGACTTAAAGAAGCAGAATCACACCCTTTATTAAGTGAATGGAACGTAAAAAGAATACTTAGTAAAGTAAATTATTCCATACATACGGATGCAATCAAAGACTTTATTATACCTAAAGTAGAAGATTTCAATCAAAAACTTGTTTATGCCGATGAAGCTGATTTGTTAAATCTCGCATTATGGGGATGTACCGCAAGACAATGGCGTGAAGCAAATCCACAATACGCAGATAAGAATATCAATATCAGAGATGTAGCAAGCATAAATGAATTAGTCGTATTATCGAATATGGAATCCTTCAATGCAGAGTTAATCAAGCGTAAGGTAGACAAGTCTAAAAGGTTTACTCATCTTCGGCAGATGGCCAAAGAGCAATTAGCACACTTGAATACGATTGATACCGAAAAGAAGTTCAGAATACTGACGGATAATGACAAGCAATTAGAATAATCTCTACAAGATCATTTATTAAAGTATCATTCAATCATCTTAATCAAGCGATGCACATCCTAGTTTCTGTAGTCATCATAGTAAGCGTCATGGTCTTTTTCTTTTACGCTTCTTACAGCATCCGTGCCTGTATTTATATGCGTGTCTTCTGTTGCAAGAAAACCGAAGAGAAAATCATAGCCATCACTTTTGATGACGGGCCCGATCCGATACAGACTCCCAAAGTGCTGAAAGTGTTAAGAGAAAAACACATACCAGCCTGCTTTTTTTGCATCGGAAACAAGATAAAAGGCAATGAAGAACTGCTCCGGCAAATCATAAAAGAAGGACATCATATCGGGAATCATTCCTTTTCCCATTCCGGCTATTTTCCTCTCTATACCTTCAAACGGATGTGCCATGATTTAATTACCTGCCAGCAAGAATTGGAAAAAGTAACCGGGCAACCGGTCCAATGGTTCCGGCCGCCTTTCGGAGTGACCAATCCTACCCTAGCCCAAGCAGTGCGCAGGCTGGGATACTTTCCCATCGGCTGGAACATCCGCACACTGGACACTCAGCAACCCACTCCTGAAAAAATAATAAAACGCATCAAGAAACGGCTCGTTCCGGGCTCCATCCTTCTGCTGCATGACCGGATGCCCGATAGTGACAGGCTGCTGGTACAAGTTCTGGACTTTATAGAAAAAGAGGGGTATACGGTGGTAGCATTAGACAGGTTGATAAAGGACATGACAAAATAAATTTCTTCTATATTTTCAACAGCAACATCACCAAGTTCCAGAAACGAGCCCCGGTTCACCCTTCATGATCAAACCGATAAAAAGATAACTTCGTCTTACGTAAAATATAAAATTCTTCCGCCACTTCATTCCACTCATTACCAACAACTTGCCGTGTAAAAAAGTCTGTAATACCCCCAAACCGGTATGTAAGCGATGGAGTGGAACATTCACCCGTTATTTGCAAGAGAAGCGTAGATATCAGATTAAATCTGACAGGATATGCTGTACTTTCGTTCAACTTAATAGGATGTCAGTGTGTAAACTTCCGATATATACTGTTGCTTCACCAGTGTGAAACGGTGGTTTCACACTGGTGACAACAGCTCTTCACACAGGTGAAAACCCATCTTCACCTAAGTGAAAATCATATCCTACCGTTCTCCTTGCAAGAATTCCAACAGACCTTCATCCTGCATAATGACGCTTTCTGCCAAACTGACTCCGACAGGGAAAACGGATAAACCGTTTCGAGGGGATACAGGAGGATTCTTCACTATAAATTATTGATTAACAATAATATGCGGTGATGAAACAAAAAAGTATTGCAACGCAGAAATATAACTTTTTTATTCATTATAATTGCCCATGTGAACGATTGTAGAAACAGGTAAAAATCGTAAATAAGCGATAAAGGTATGAATGGTTTCCCAAAATATACTATCTTTGCTTCCCATTACAAACGGATAAACCTCTATAAAGTATGACCTACATGAAAATACTTTTGCTCTTGATGTTCTGTACAGTCCTGCCGATGCAAGCCCAACAGATGAAGAAACTTACTGATTTGAAAGATTTTGAAGCCCGTCTGCTGCAAGAGGCTAAAAATATAGAGTCCATCGAAAGTAATTTCACTCAGATAAAATATCTGGATGTATTCGATGAGAAAATAACCTCAAAAGGAAAGTTCTATTATAAAAAGAGCAATAAGATATGCATGGACTACGCACAGCCCATGAACTACCTTATCGTGATCAACAACAACCAACTGAAAATAGTATCGGACGGAAAGAAAAGCATCATGGACCTTCACTCCAACAAGATGATGAACCAAATGCAGGATATGCTTACCGCCTGCATGGTGGGCGACCTGTCCAACATGTCGCCCGGCTATGCTTTGGAATATTTTGAAGACGCCCATTACTATCTCATTCTAATCAAGCCCGTCAGCAAAGCGGTACAGGCATATATCAACCAGATTCAAATTTATTTAGACAAAAAAGACATGTCTGTCCACAAACTACGTTTATCGGAAACCGCAACCAACTATACCGAATACGAATTCTCGGACAAGAAATTCAATTCTTTGAAAGATGAGACAAAGTTTACGATACGCTAGCTGGCTGCTGTTGCTGTTTATCCTGCTCTCCTGCTCACACCGGGTGACGGGGGAAGCTACGGCACTTCCTCCCATCCTGCAGGCAGAAGCACAGTCGCAAAAGTACAACCTGCAACTGGATTTCATGAAACATCATTTCAGCGGAATGCTCATTGTTCGCCAAATGCCCAATAACGAAATCCGTATCCTAGGCTCCACCTACTTTGGCCTCAGCCTTTTTGACTTCTCCTTGCACTGCGACACCTTCATAGTGAACAGTTGCATTGACCCGATGAGGAAGAAAAAGATGCTGAAAATACTGGAAACTGATTTCAAAAATCTATTTCTAAAGAGTGAAAAAGCACATATTAAAAAGAAAAGTAGTACTTTTGAACAAAGAATCAGTGGCAAAGGATTTGGAAAGACGATATTCACCTTGTCCGGCTTCGTAAACGGACAGGCAGGGAAAGTACAAATCAAGCATCCACTGATACGGTTAAGAATTCAATTGGACAAACTGAACATAAACAACCCTTGAGATGCTGCTGGAGAACTTTTATAAAATCATTCATAGAAAGGAAAGAGAAGATGGGAAACGGGAAATAGAGATAGAGCTGAATCCCGGTCATGCTCTCTATCAGGGACATTTTCCCGGACAGCCGGTGGTTCCGGGCGTCTGTACCTTACAGATGATAAAAGAAAGTGCCGAACAGATCGTCAGCCAACCTTTGCAGTATGTACAGATTGCTTCTTCCAAATTCCTATCTGCCATCAATCCGCTTGAAACTCCGCTACTGCAACTATTTATCCGACTAGAAGAAACGGAAGAGCATCTTTTCAAGTTGCAGGCAGAAGGCATTTGTAATGGAAAAGAATTTATCAAGTTGAAAGCGACACTGATGACAAATAGTAAAAAGACTCATTCTTTGTGATAAATATCGGATACATTTATCTCCGACATACTTCGTCAAAATACTTGTAAGTATCAGAAAAGCAGATTCTTCTGTTAAACATTCATAATAGCAAGAACAATAAGTCCATTTATACTTGTCAGCATCTATCAAATTTCTTATATTTAGACAATCTAAATCTGATACTTATGAAGAAAGGTTGGCAGCAAATAATGTTATATCTTATAGTTCTCACAAGCTATGGGTGTCTTTCTGATGAAGACAAATGTATCCGTCAGTTGGTGCAGGGGTAGGTATCTGCCTTCCAAACGTTTCAGACTCATGTTTTCTAATTATTATTCCCGGCAACGGTTGTGGCAGTTGCATTCAGGAGGCAATGGACCATATCAGGGAAGCAACAGACACGATATATGTCTTTATGTGTGATACGGAAAAAGATTTCTTCTTGCTGAGCGGTGGCAAAAAATCAACGGATTTCAACAATCTTTACCTAGATAAAGACAAAGTATCAGCCAGACTAAAAATGGTAACCACTTTTCCTATGGTATACTTCTTAAAAGACGGGAAATATGTAGAACGTCGGCCTTATCAAAGACCTACGGCAGAGAGCAGGAAACGAATGACCACTCTGACCGCTGACAAGCAGTATATCGACTGGGGTAGTTTCAGACAAGCGGAAATACAGGAAGAGAAAGTAATATTGACCAATACCGGAACAGATACTTTATACATCAATGCCATAGAATCATCTTGTGAATGTACCACTGTACAATGGGCGGATCCTCCTGTTCCACCCGGCGAGTGTACTACGTTGATAATTCATTTTCGAGCGGAAGAGAAAGGGGAATTTGAAAGATTTATCCATGTTCATTGTAATGTACCGGAATCTCCGATAGAAATTTCCGTAAAAGGAAAAGTACAATAAATCTAACCATTAAAAACGAATGCCTATGAAAACAAAATTCACAATGATGATGGCTGTTATTGCAACATTTGCAATAAGCTTGAACCTCCACTCTTCTAATGAGGAAGTAGTGTTTGGAGCACCTGCCGTGCAAATGCCACGAGGGGGTGAAAAGTACTGTGCTTTTAAGGACGATTGGCCAGACTGTAAAATGGCCATCGAAGGCACAGTGTGTATCAGTGAAGACGGTAAATGCGGTAATGGGGTAGAAATAGGCAGACCCGGTGAGGGCTCAGGAGAAGATGGGAATCATGGTGCTCCTACCAATTAACAACCAACAATTTATGTGGCCGGATTTTTAACCGGCCACATAAATTACAAACATCATAAAACCGAAAATATTATGAATCGAACACTTCTTTTTATAACAGCACTTTTTGTTCTGATTTTCATGTCTTGCCAGTCCACAAAGAAAAACAACACAGAAAGACAGAACGAAGTAGAACTGGTAGCAGAAAAACAGCTGGCCTTCCCTTTAGACGAACAGACCTATTACTTAAGCATATCCATATATCAATTTGAAGAAAACGGGAAGGAATACCTTCACTTTGAAAATACACGAAAATCATTATATGACATCGTCATTTTTGATATCGAAAACAAACAGATAGCCAAACGGATACCTCTTCACAAGACAGGTCCCAACGGATTGCCGGCAGTATATGGAAGCAGGCCTTCCCCCGACTCTAAATACATATTGATCGCACAAAATGATATCAGCCGGCTCAGCTCCATAAACGACAAGGGAGAAGTGATACGAAACTATGATTTCCAAACTCCTGAAGGCAAATTCGCTCCGTTACATTTTGGCAGCTATTACAACACGCCTGCTTTTGTCAAAGACTCATGCCTGTTCATGGAAATGAGTGCCCACAAGCCCAACATGAAGAAAAAAGACTGGCCCGAAACACATATGTTCGCCTCGCAGGATCTGCGAACAGGAGAAGTTAAATGGATTCCTATTTTCTATCCACCCATCTTTAAAGAGGAATATGACAATATCGCAGGAGGATACGGTTTTAGTTATGATTACAACTACAAAGAAAACCGTTTGGTCTGCGGATTTTTCGGATATGACAGCCTGATGGTTACAGATGACTTGAAACACATCCGATGGTATAACGCCAAGAGCAGATATCTGAAAAGCATGAAACCCAAACTGGGAAATTCTATGGAAGGCATCAATGCCATTATAAAACTCAGAGAAACACCGAAATATTGGCATATCATGTATGACAAATACCGCAATGTGTACTACCGTTTTGCCGAGATGCCTTACAAACTGGCTCCCAACGAAAGCCCCTATGACGAACCCAAAGGAAAGGAGTTCTCCGTCATTGTACTGAACGCGGATTTTGAAATCATTGGAGAAACGAGATTCCCCGGAAAGAAATATTTCTATAAAATGAGCTTTGTGGGAAAGGAAGGACTGTATATATCCGAAAACAATCTGGAAAATCCGCAATTTGACGAGAACAAGTTGGTGTTTACCTGCTTTAAAATTAAAAAAGCATCTCCAAATAAATAATTAACGCCAGAATGCCCGCATCCGAAAATATACTATCTTTGTCACCCATTAGAAACCACATAAATTCAGATACGAAAGTATTCATCCCAAACGTATCTGAATAGTTTGACTGAAAAACAAGATGAATACAAACACAACATCGGTTTGGCGGAAGAAATTAAAGGAACTGGAGATTGTCGTCGTTATTCCCACCTACAACAATGGGAAAACACTGGCGGCAGTCATTGAGGAGGTATACAGGTATGCAGACGATATCATTGTCATCAATGACGGCTCTACGGATGATACAGCCAACATTCTGGAACAATATCCGGCTATCCGCACTATTACCCATCCAGTGAATAAAGGAAAAGGAACCGCTTTGAAGCATGGTCTTTCCCAAGCAAAAAAAGAGGGTTTCCGCTATGCCATCACCATAGATTCGGACGGACAGCATTTCGCTTCCGATATTCCCTGTTTTATCGAAGCCATTGAGAAAGAGCCCGACACGCTGCTGGTAGGTGCCCGAAACTTGGCCTCCGACAATATGCCGGGCAAGAATACCTTCGCCAATAAATTCTCTAATTTCTGGTTCAGACTGGAAACCGGGCTGAAACTGGAAGATACACAGTCGGGATACCGTCTCTACCCTCTCCGCAAAATGGATGTGCAAAGCTGCTGGTACACCGCCAAATATGAATTTGAGTTGGAAGCCATCGTCTTCGCCGCATGGGGAGATGTAGTGGTGAAGAACATTCCTATCCATGTGTACTATCCCCCGCAAGCGGAACGGGTATCCCATTTCCGTCCCTTCCGGGATTTTACCCGTATCAGTGTGCTGAACACGGTGCTGGTGCTGATTACCTGCCTTTGGATTATTCCCCGTAACCTGCTCCGCAAACTGTCATGGAGCAACTGCAAGCGATTCTTTACCGACAATGTGCTGAATACACGGGAATCCAACCTGAAGATTGTACTCGCCATCATGCTGGGTATTTTTATGGGTATTGTTCCGTTATGGGGTTATCAGATGCTGATCACCCTCTTTCTTGCGCATCTGTTCAGACTGAATAAAGTGATTGCCCTTGTCGCCGCCAATATCAGTATTCCACCCATGATTCCCCTATTGCTGTATGGCAGTTACCGGACAGGCTGCATGGTACTGGGTAATCCTCCCGATTTGCACCTCGGAGACCTTTCTCTTGAAAATGTCAAATCAGTTTTAGAGCAATATTTAATAGGAAGCATTATCTTTGCAATGGCTTGCAGTCTGCTGTCGGGAGTAATCTCCACCGCGTTGCTGGCCATATGTAGGAGAAAAAACGGATATGACTAAATTCTTTGTTGGATTATATAACTATTTTGAAAGGCATAAAGTCTTGTTTTACCTGTCCCTCAGCGTATGCATTCTCTTTATGGCCCTTTTTGCCGCCCAAGTCAGATTCGAGGAAAACGTAACCAGTTTCTTTCCGGATACCAAGGACTCCCAAAACTCCATCAACGTATTTGAAAATCTGAAGATAAAGGATAAGATTATAATCATGCTGTCCGGCAAGGACGGCATGGCGGATGCGGATTCCTTGATTGAAGCTGCCGAGACAATAAAACAGGATTTACAACAACAAGCGGAAGGAACCCTGATTAAAGAGATCTTCTCAAAAGTCGACGAAAACCTGATCAACAGTGCCGGAGATTTTGTTTACGACAATCTACCCTTGTTCCTTTCCGACGAGGACTACCAACGGCTGGATACCTTGCTTACCGACGAAAACATAGCCGCCCTGATGCAGAAAAACTATTCCAACCTGATATCTCCGGCAGGATTCGCCTTGAAGGACTACCTTATGCGAGACCCGTTGGGGCTAGGCAGCCAGACGCTGAAACACCTGCAAGACTTCCAGTTGGAATCCAATTACGAACTGATTAATGAACATATTTTCTCACAGGACGGCTCCACCCTGCTGATGTTCATCACTCCGGTATTCAACACCGGAAGCACGGGCAAAAATGACAAACTCATCCGGCTGATTGAAGATGAACTGCAAAAAGCGGAAAAGGAACACCCCCAATTGGTTGCCGAATATTTCGGAGGTCCTTCCGTAGGAGTGTACAATGCACGACAGATAAAGAAAGATACGCTTGTCACTTCTTCCATCGCACTGATTATCATTATTGTCTTCATATCTCTGGTATTCAAGCATAAGAAATCCATTCCGCTTATCATCACCCCGGTGCTGTTCGGAGCTCTATTCGCCTTATGCCTTATCTACTTTATCAAAGGCGGCATTTCAGCCATTGCCGTAGGTGCGGGTTCCGCCGTAATGGGCATTGCCTTAAGCTACTCCATACACATGCTGGCGCATCAGAATCATGTATCATCGGTGCAACAATTAATCAGAGAAATCGCCTATCCGCTTACCGTAGGCAGTTTTACTACCATCGGCGCCTTTTTCGGCCTCATCTTTACCAGTTCTAATCTGTTACGGGATTTTGGTCTGTTCGCCTCGCTTGCCTTGATAGGAACCACCTTGTTTTGTCTGGTCTATCTGCCGCATTTTCTGAAAGGACAGGCGCATGTAAAACAAGGGGCGGTACTACGCTTTATCGAGAAACTGAACGCTTATCCATACGAAAAGAACAAAGGACTGGTAGGTTTCATCCTTATTCTGACCTTAGTATGTATCTTCACTTCGCAGAACGTGCGTTTCAACGAGGATATGATGAGTCTGAACTATGAGCCTGCCCACTTGAAACAAGCGGAAAACAAGCTGACCGAACTCTTTGACAAGCAAGAAAAGACCGTTCTCTTTGTCAGTACAGGCAAAGATATGGGAGATGCCACGGGACAATACGCCGAAACAAACCGGCTGCTCTCCCAATTGAAAGAAGAGGGAAAAATAAAAGATTATGCCTCTGCCGGACAGTTTTTGATACCGGAAGAGGTGCAGGAAGTACGGTTGAAACAATGGCACAACTACTGGACTCCGGAAAAGAAAGCCTGGCTACGCAAAACCATTCGGACAGAAGCTGCCCGCTATCATTTCCGTGAACATGCATTCGAGCCGTTTTTCCAATGGCTCGACCGTCCGTTCCAGCCTTTGGACTACCAAAATGAAATCACGACCCAGCTTCTGAACGAATGGCAGACTTCCGCTGATTCCCTGACCATGCTGATTACTCAGGTACGGATGAACGAGGCCGACAAGGAAGCGGTGTACCCCCTTTTCCAACAAAAAGAGAAGGTGGTTATCTTTGACCGTGGTTATTTCGCCAACCAATGGGTATCTGCTGTCAATCAGGATTTTTATCTGATTCTTTATATCTCTTCTTTCCTGATTTTCTTTGCCCTATGGATTTCCTACGGGCGCATAGAACTGACTCTGATGAGTTTCCTGCCGATGCTGGTCAGCTGGATTATCATTGTGGGATTAATGGGCATACTGGGTATTGAGTTCAATATCATCAACATCATTCTGTCCACTTTTATTTTTGGAATCGGGGATGATTTCAGCATTTTCATTATGGACGGATTGCAGAATAAATACCGCACAGGACGGCAGTTGCTGAACTCGCACAAGACAGCCATCTTCTTCTCCGCTTTCACCACCGTGATAGGTATGGGCACATTGGTCTTCGCACGCCATCCGGCATTACAGTCCATTTCCCTCATCTCCATTTTGGGAATGATCGCCGTCGTACTGGTGGCCTACACGCTGCAACCCATCCTTTTCCGATTCTTCATCACAGCCCCTGCTTCCAAAGGGTTGCCTCCTTATACATTGACAGGACTGGCAAGAACCGGCTGCTTGTTCCTGCTGTTCTTTATCGGATGCCTGTTCCTACGCTTGCTGATAGCTGTCATGACCTTGCTTCCTATCCGCAA
This sequence comes from Phocaeicola sp. RTP21198st1_B8_RTP21198_201120, assembly GCF_040929485.1. NCBI lineage: Bacteria > Pseudomonadati > Bacteroidota > Bacteroidia > Bacteroidales > Bacteroidaceae > Phocaeicola > Phocaeicola sp. RTP21198st1_B8_RTP21198_201120. The sequence continues at coordinate 81,718 of NZ_JBCOCI010000004.1, forward strand.
AGCCTATAAGAAACAAGTACTTTGCCAACTGATACATGTCACCTGCAAAGGCCTGATCCATATAGCCACATTTGTACATAAAGAAAAGATAAACCGGACGGGAGAAACGTTTAAAAAGCCTGCCATCCTGATAGCCAATCATCAGTCTTTCATCGACATACTGGTATTGCTGGCACTGACTCCCAAACTGGTCATGATTACCAATCACTGGGTATGGCACTCTCCTTTCTTCGGAGCCATTATCCGCTATGCCGATTTCTATTACGTAGGAGACGGTTATGAGCTTTACGTGGAACGGATGCGCCAAAAAGTGAAGGAAGGATATTCCATCGCCATCTTCCCCGAAGGGACACGTACCTACGATGGAAGGATGAAGCGTTTCCATAAAGGAGCATTCTATCTGTCGGAAAAACTGCAACTGGATATTATTCCGGTCATCCTTTACGGCAACTGTAAAATCATAGCGAAAGCACAGCCGTTCAATGTACGGAAAGGCATCATGCTGACAGAGATTCTACCGCGTATCCCAGCCAACGATGCTACGTACGGAACCACTTATCAGGAACGTACCAAAAACATCTCCGCGCGGATGAAAAAAGAATATGCCCGTATCTGTCGGGAACAAAGCACAACGGACAATCCCGTCTTCTACGAAAATCTGGTACAGAACTATATCTATAAAGGACCGGTGGAGGAATGGTACATACGCATCAAGGTGAAAATGGAAGATAACTACAGGCTATTCAACCAACTGGTTCCTGTCAAAGGACAGATTACAGATATCGGTTGCGGATTCGGACCGCTTTGCTATATGCTTTCCCAGCTTTCCGAGGAACGGGAGATTACAGGGATTGATTATGATGAGGACAAAATAGCAGTGGCGCAACAGGGTTGGCTCCGCACTCCCCACCTGCAATTTGTATGCGCCGACGCATTGGAATATCCTTTACCGGAAAGTGACGTATTCATACTGAATGACATGCTTCATTATATGAGTTATGAGCATCAGCGGACTTTATTACTCAGATGCGTGGAACGGTTGCGTCCGGGAGGGAAGCTGATTGTGCGGGACGGCAATGCCGCCAATACAGGAAAACACCGTCTGACCCGTTTCACCGAACTGCTGTCTACCGGCATTTTCAACTTTAACAAAACGACAGAACAACTGTGTTTCACATCCGAAGAGCAAATAAGTAGTATCGCACAAGCATGTGGGATGCAGCTGGAAATTTTACCTAACGACAGATATACTTCGAATACAATTTATATCTTCCAGAAAAACAAACCGGAGCATGAGTAAGTACGATATCATCATCATAGGCAGCGGACTGGGCGGTCTGGAATGCGGAGCCATCTTAAGCAAAGAGGGCTACCACGTCTGTGTGCTGGAGAAAAACGAATTGTTTGGCGGCTGCTTCCAAACTTACCAACGCGGTGGGCACCGGATGGATACCGGCATTCACTATATCGGTAGTCTGGATGAAGGGCAAATTATGAACCAGTATTTCCGTTATTTCGGAATCATGGACAAGTTATCCATCAAACGGATGGATGAAGAAGTGTTCGACCGGATTTATTATAAAGACGCTATCTATGATTATGCCATGGGATATGAACGTTTTATGGAAACCCTGTGCTGCTCATTCCCTCATGAACGGGGGAACTTGAAAAAATATGTGGCATCCATCCGGTCGGTGGGAAACCTGATCAGCATAGATCACCTGAGAAAAGGCCGCCTGTCCCAAGAAGGCATGGATTTCTTTGCCACCTCAGCAGCCGGGATGATAGCATCCGTTACCACGAACAGGGATTTACAGAATGTACTTGCCGCAACCTCCCTGCTTTATGGCGGGATCAAAAATAAATCTACCTTTTATGAGCACGCCATGATTAACAACTCTTATATGGAGAGCGCCTATCGTTTCACGGAAGGAAGTATGCAAGTCAGTCTGGAATTAATCCATATCATACGTGCCAACGGCGGCACGGTACTGAACCGGAAAGAAGTGACCCGTATCCTTGTCAAGGATGAAGCCATACAAGGAGTAGAAGTGAACCATGAAGAGGTACTGGAAAGTACCTACGTCATATCCAACCTGCATCCGCAACTCACCTTATCCCTGCTGGATAAGAACCATTCCATCAAACCGGCTTTTGTGTCTCGCATCAAATCATTGGAAAACAGCTACGGGATATTCACGCTCAATCTGATGATGAAAAAAGACAGTTGCCCTTATCAAAACTATAATATATACCTGCACGGCAATGAGGATGTATGGTATGACAAAGAGGCACACAAAGGAAATATCCCCAGTTGTATGATTTCCATGCAAGTACCCCACGGAAACAGCAGATTCACAGATGTGGTTTCCATACTGACTCCCATGTATATGGATGAGGTCAGCACATGGACGGATACGACTCCCGAGCACCGTGGAGAGGCATACCGCCAGTTTAAAGAAAAAAAGACGGAACAGATCTTGCAGTTCCTGAGCCGGTTCGGGTTTCACTGGAGTCATTGCATTGAAAAGGTTCATACTACGACTCCGTTGAGCTATCGGGACTATACCGGAACCATAGATGGTTCGGCATACGGCATTGTCAAGAATTACCAATATCCGCAAATCAGTTTTGTGTCTACACGCACCAAACTGAAGAATCTGTTCCTCACAGGGCAGAATCTGAATGTACACGGTGCCTTGGGTGTGACGCTGACAGCCATGCTCACTTGTTCGGAATTTGTAGGTCAGGAATATTTAGCAAAAAAAGTAGGCAATGCATAAGATTTGGAAGAAAACAATAAAATACGGGGGGATAGCCCTGTTGATTCTGATAGCGACGATCATGATAGGCATGAGTTATCTCTATCTATCTGCCGATATGATGACTCCGCAATTTGCGTCTACCCCTGAAACGGATCGTGTGATACGGAAAGACAGCCTCCGGCAGTATGGCGGAAACTATCTGCGGCACAGTGAGAGCGGACTTTGGGAGCTGAAAGTAAGCGGACCTGCCTACGAAAGGGGCGAAGCCATAGGCAAGCTGACTTCCGATTTGCTTTATTTTCAAGAAAAAGTATTTGTGGACCAGATAAAAGAGATAGTTCCCTCTGAAAGTTATCTTAAATTCCTCCGCTTCTTCATTGTCCTTTTCAACCGGAATCTGGGAAAGAATGTGCCGGAAGAGTTTCGGGATGAGATTTATGGCATCTCACTCTCCTGTACCCACGAATATGATTTTATCGGCACTCCTTACGAGCGTCAGTTGAATTACCACTCCGCCCACGATTTGGGACATGCCATGCAGGACTATATGCTGGTAGGATGCAGTTCCTTTGCCTGTTGGGGTGAAAACAGCGCTGACTCCTCCCTTATCATCGGCCGTAATTTCGATTTCTACATGGGCGATGACTTTGCACATAACAAACTCGTTTCATTTTACCAGCCCGAAAACGGATATCGTTTCGCATCCGTGGGATGGGCCGGAATGACCGGTGTCCTTTCCGGCATGAATGAAACGGGGCTGACTGTCACCATCAATGCCGCCAAATCGGATCTGCCTGCCGCATCCGCCACCCCTATTTCCATTCTGACCAGGGAAATATTGCAATATGCTTCTACCATTGAGGAAGCATACGCTATCGCCCGGAAACGAAAAACATTTGTCTCGGAAGCCATATTAGTCGGTTCGGCTCAAGATGGCAAAGCGGCGATTATAGAGAAATCACCGGAGAAAATAGCTCTTTTCACGGGAAACGGACAACAGATTATCTGTACCAACCATTATCAGTCGGAAACATTCAGCCATGACAAACGCAACCGGGAAAACATAGAAACTTCGGACAGTCCCTACCGCTTTGCCCGTTTGCAGGAGCTGCTGAAAGCAAACATCCCCATAGATGCTTCGAAAGCCGCCTCTATCCTCCGCAACCGGAAAGGAGTGGGAGGAGCGGAACTGGGACTTGCCAATGAGATGGCTATCAATCAATTTATCGCTCATCATTCCGTTATTTTCCAACCGGAGAAAAAGCTGATGTGGGTATCCACCTCTCCCTGGCAATGCGGTAAGTACGTGGCATACGACCTGAACAGGATTTTCAGTGATTCCATCGATTTCAACCATGAAATCTATACCGGAGACCTGACCCTGCCTGCGGACTCCTTCCTGCAACAACAGGAATACCAACAACTGATGGCTTACAAAAGATTGGCTCCTGTACTACGGAAACAGATTAAAAAGAAAGAACGGCTGGACGAACAAACACTGCATGCCTTCCAACATGCCAACCCTCATTTCTTTTATGTGTACGAGTTACTGGGAGATTATTACCATGCCACTGGACAGCAGGACAAAGCCCTGCGCAATTGGAAGAAAGCCCTCTTGCTTCCTATCCCCAAGCGAAGTGAATCAGAACGTATAGAACATAAAATAAACAACTAAGATGAAAAAGAACCCGGAAATACAATTCCGCTCCCCTGAGGAAATCAAAGCCTATCAGGAAAGCCGGCTGGCTGAGGAACTGCTTTATTTGCAGAATCATTCACGATTCTACCAACGTCTGTTCCAAGCACATCATATCGATATACAACAGATAAAAACCATAGAAAGCTTGCAACAGATACCTGTCACAACCAAGACGGACTTGCAACTTCATAATGAAGATTTTATCTGCGTGAGCCGCGATGAAATTATTGACTATGTCACCACTTCGGGAACCTTGGGCGACCCCGTCACTTTCGTATTAACTTCCGAGGACCTTGACCGGCTGGCCTACAACGAATATCTGTCCTTCACCACCACCGGATGCAGCAGACAAGATATACTACAGCTGATGACCACCATCGACAGACGTTTCATGGCAGGCCTCGCCTACTATATGGGAGCCCGTGAGCTGGGCATGGGAGTAGCCCGCGTGGGAAATGGCATTCCAGAACTGCAATGGGACACTATCCGGCGCATCCATCCCACGTGTGGCATGGTAGTTCCTTCTTTCCTCATCAAACTCATTGAATTTGCTGAAAAGAATCATATTGATTACCATCACTGCTCCATGCAGAAATGCGTATGCATAGGCGAAGCACTCCGCAATCCCGATTTCACCCTGAACACACTGGGTAAACGGATACACGAGAAATGGGATTCCCTGCAACTTTACTCCACCTACGCATCTACCGAAATGCAATCCTCGTTTACCGAATGTAATGAATTTCACGGTGGCCACCTCCAGCCGGAACTGATTATCGTAGAGTTTCTGGATGATAACAACCAGCCTGTAAAAGAAGGGGAAGCAGGCGAAGTGACCATCACGACTTTGGGAGTAAGAGGAATGCCGCTGCTCCGTTTCAAGACCGGAGATATCTGTTACCATTATACCGAACCTTGCGCCTGTGGACGTAACACTATCCGTCTCAGCTCCATACTGGGGCGCAAAGGACAAATGATAAAATATAAAGGTACGACCCTTTACCCACCCGCTTTATTCGATATTCTGGATAACATCCCCCATATCAAGAATTACATTGTAGAAGTTTATACCAATGAACTGGGAACGGATGAAATACTGATCCGCATCGGAAGTGAAAACCGCAGTGAAGCTTTTGCTAAAGAAATCAAGGATTTGTTCCGTTCCAAAGTACGGGTGGCTCCGAGTATCAATTTTGAATCGGCAGAGTATATCGCGAAAATACAAATGCCGCCCATGAGTCGAAAAATAGTTAAATTTATTGATTTAAGATAATATTTTTCTACCTTTGGCAGCAACAAAACAACACTTAAAAAAGAACTAATATGAAACAGTTACTCGTTTTATTATTCCTTGTAAGCAGCATGGCTTGCTTCGGACAAAACAAAGACGCATTGAAAGATATCTCTTCTGTGACATTTTATGGCATAGACTTTACCCGTGCCAAAGTGTACGGAGCAAAAGAAGGCCCCATGCAGTTCAAATATACTTTTGATGACATCAACAAGCTTTTCATCACTGAGCCGAAGAAGTATGATATTGGCAAAAGATTGGGTGTCAATGTAGAAGTGACCTCATTAGAGGCAGTAAACGATGCCAACAAGACCATCAATCCCGATGAGATCATGACGACCAACAGCGGATACACCCTGGATGAAAAACAGATAGAAGAAGTCATCAAGACACTTCCTATTCTCTCTCAAGAAGAAAAAACAGGATTGATAATGGTTGCCATGCTTTTAAACAAGGCAGATGCAAGAGCAACCTATCAAATTGTGTTCTTCAACACGAAAACCCGTGAGATACTGTATAGCGCACCGACTAACGGCAAAGCACGCGGTTTCGGACTACGCAATTATTGGGCAGGTTCCGTACACAGCGCCATGAAGAAACTGGACTAACATATAATCCCGGTTCACTGTAGGGATGAAATGTTCCCACCCGATGCCACAAAATCAATGTATCCGGATGAGCTCAATTCACTCCTACAGCTAATAAACCTTTTTAGTCAAGCCCCTACGGTGGCAGAATACTACCAACTATATCCTGATAAGGATAAGTAAACCAAAAACAAGAGCCTTCTCCTTCTTCTGACTCCACACCGATAGTTCCACCCATCTGTTCCACCAGACTCTTACAAATAGACAAGCCAAGTCCCGTACCATGAACAAAACTGTTCAGTTTCACAAAACGGTCAAATACTGTTTTTATCTTATTCCTTGGGATTCCCATTCCTGTATCACGAACATAAAATCGCAGATACCCATCTGTCTGCCTATAATATCCTAACGTTATGCTGCCCGAAAAAGTGAACTTCAAAGCGTTATTAATGAAATTGGAAATGACTTGATTCAAACGATTCTTGTCTGCCCATACATGACATTCGGGCAAGCATTTTTCAAACACCAGCTCCACACCAGCCGGTACTTTCATGCGTAAAGAACGGATAATCTCACCGCAAAGCAAGTTGACATCCGTATCACTCTTGACAAATTCAAAAGCTCCCGACTCCATCTTCGATAAATCAAGAATATCTGAAATAAGCTGAAGAAGCAACTCCGTATTCTCCTGCACAATAGCCATGTACTGCTTGCGGTCCTTCATATCTTCCGTTTCCGTTAAAAGACTGGAAAAGCCCACTATAGCATTCAGCGGAGTGCGGATCTCATGACTCATATTAGCCAGAAAAGCAGATTTCAAACGATCCAGTTCTTCCGCTTTATCCCTTGCCGCTATCAACTTCCGCTCCGTTTCTTTCAGTTCAGTTATGTCATAATTGACACAAACCATATCAATGATCCCATCTTCCGGACGGAAATCGCGTACCATTACATTGACTCTTGTCCACGTATAAGTGCCATCTTCACGTAATATACGTACATCACGCCTCAAATGGCTGGCTTCCCGTATCAATACCTGATCAAAGAAGCGAAGCATCATCCTGCGGTCATCCGGATGAAAATGAGAATGCACTTTGATAATCTCATTCAATGGAGTTCCTTCTTTCTCACCTATATTCCGATACCAGCTATTCACAGCATAGCCATCACATTTCAAGGCATTAAAATGGGCATATCCTACTTTGGCATAGTTACCTATCAACGTGAAAAACTCCTCAAAGTCCTGTATTTTGCTGTATGCATTTGTTGTTTCCGTATTATCAATATTAATCAACAATATATTTATCAGATTACCCAAAGCATCATAAAGTGGAGCGAATTTCGAGATTAAACTAATAGTACCGGTACGAGAAGTAGAATAATAGCCATCCAAACGGTCGAAATCATAATTAAACGACATATCAATAGGTGCTCCTGCTTTCAACTTATCTTTCAGCCCCTGCGGCAGCAAAGGATTATCAAATAAATTCAATCCTATCACATCCTCCTTATGCCGGAGACCGAAGATTTCCATCTCCTTCTCATTCAAATCTGTCATAAACCCATCCTTATCATACAACTCGATACCAGCAGGAAGATTTTTATAAATATTCTGCAAATAAGCTTTTTCCAGCCGGGCTTCAGATTCAGAACGTCTCAATTCCATACAAATGCTGATAATATTACCCAAAGACACAAACCATTGATAATCCTCATTACACCAGTTCCGATGCTCACGCACCATATCCACCCCTATATACCCCCACACTCCGTCTTTTGAGTTCAAAGGCACCACCATAGTAGATTTCACTCCATATTCCTCTAATCTACGCTTATCCGCCCCGGCTGAATCAGGAAGCAAATTTAATGTAAAAAGAATGATAGGATTACCAGCCAATATCTGTCCTGTCCACCAAGAGGCATAATCAATAGAAGATTCCGATAATAAAACCTTGCGTTCTTTTATACCCTCCACTGCTATTTCATAGGTACAGACTTCCGTATGCAATTCCCTGTCAAATTCAAGAATATAAGTACGATCTGCTTGAAATTGGCGCAATACCTCCTTTAAAATCTTATTGATAACCAAGGTAATATCATCAGAATGTAAAAAATCAAGCAATGACTTGGAAATACCGTTCAAACGAGATAATAAAGAATTCAACCGGTCTACTGTCTGCTCCTGCATATTCATCCGTTGCCGGGAAATACATTGCAACATACCCATGACGCGGACATGACCTTCTTTGGTAATACGCTTCTCACCGACCTTGGTACTAACCCACATCATCCCATATTTGGAATGTATCGGAAAAACCTGCTCATAAATCTCCATCATCCGGAAAGAGCGAAATTCCTCCAAAATACGTTCCCGATAATTCTCACAAATCAGATTAGCGAAATCTTTAGCAGAAATCTTATTCCCTTCTATTCCTAACAAATCGGCTACAAACTCAGAACAATAGTAGACTCCTTCATCAAAATCCACCTCCCACCATCCTATGCGCGCCATTGATACAAGCTGCTGCAACCTTGCATCATTTTCTTGAATCTTCCCCATATTTACACTACCCTTGAATTTTATGTGCCAAGATAATCATTATATTTCAATACGAAGTGATTAAACATGAAAAATAAAGACCAACAACAAATAATCAAAGCCTGAAATCTATTTTTAACTCTGTTCATTTGCAAATGAACAGCAAACTGTGTATTTTCGTAAAGGAACTACATTACAAACCCTGCAAATTCATATGACTATGAAACGTAATATCCTATTATTAATGATTTTGACGGTAATATCCCTAGGAGCATCCGGACAAAAATATACGATTTATGTAGATGACTTCGACAGTGAAATCAAAATACCCAATAGGGCGATCAACCTGATTCGTCTCGCATTTATCGACGGTATCCGTAACACCAACCGTATCAATGTAGTGGACGCCGTTTCGGCTGGCAGTGATCTCAGTCTGAGTCCGCTGGAAGATGCACGCCGCTTCAGAGCAGAGTACCTGTTAAAAGGAAACCTGATACAAAGAGAAGCAACCGATGACGGAAGCTCCCACAGACGTTACCACAGCCGTGAGAACAGTTATAAAGAGAAATTCACCCTGCGTCTTGATTTAATACGGACAAGTGACGGAGTAACTATCAGCACACGCAATTATGAAGAAACAGGCTCAGCATCCGGTAAAGATGCCACCCAATATAGCGCTTTAGAGAATTCATTAATCAATGTGCCATACGAAATGGGACTTTTTGTTGAAAATCACTTCAAAGTATACGGTTCAATACTGAAAGTAGTATCTACCAAAAGAGACAAGGCAAAAACCATTTATATCAACCTGGGATATGATGATCCTATCAAAGAAGGATTACGCTTTGACGTAGTGGAAGATGGCATACTGGAAGAACATAATATAGAAACCAAAATCGGTGAAATACGGATTACCGAAATCATGGGACCGAAAATCTCTTTATGTAAAGTGAACAAAGGGGGTGAAACTATTCTTACTGCATTAAATGAAGGAAAGACCTTGAAACTTATTTCCAGACAGGCCAAACTGTTCGATGAATAAAATATCATTCATAATGAATATACAACACTACAACCGCCGATCCGGCATCTGCCAAAACCCGGCGGTTTTACTATGTCAAGACAAACCGCTACTTTTCTATAATGGAAGTTAGAGGATGACGATTCCCCTTTATCTCTCTCAGAAATGCTTTTGCCGAACCAAAATTCAAATATAAATCCAAACGCACCGGCAAATGGTTTTTATCATCAGTTACATAAAAGGTTATTACCTCTTTTTCTTTTCCTTTTTTATACTCTACTAAGGAAAAAACCAAACAACGGTATTTCACACCATTCTCCGCCTTAAAATTCTTCCGGCCACGATAAATCAATGTTTGCTGCTCTACTTTAGTACCTGTAGCCATATCAAACAATATTTTATCGCCGACTTTATAGTCACTTACATCAAATGAACGTGCTCTCATCAATATGCTCAGCATATCAAAGATACACTCATCACTTTGGTCCTTCGATTTCACCGTATCCCGTTCCCTCCTCATACGACGCTGATCGGCAATGCATTTTCCGTTTTTATAACTGAACCATACTTCATCCACCGTATAGCGGTCACCCTCTTCGGCCCCTTTACGAAAATAAACGGGTTCCAGACGACTGCTGGTAATACAAGTCAATGTGTCACGCATCTTAAAAAAGAAATCGACTTGTTTGTTACTGACAGAGATCAGATTACTACGAAAACAAGGTTTCCCCTGATAGGTAATAGCCTGCATGTCCATTTTTGCCTGTCCGGCAGCAACCCAAATAAATTTCCAGTTGAACTTCAAGTCGTATACCAACTCTTCGCCTGCCTGGATGGCTTCGTTTTGTGCCGCACATTGCGCTCTAGTTGCCATTATAGCAAACCAACCACACAATAATATTAGAATAGTTTTTTTCATCGGCCTAGCTTTCTAGCTCTTTCTTTATTTCTATCTTGTACCTTTTTAGTCTCTTCCGGTTTTTGTTTCTTTATTTCATCCAGCTTTTGCTTGTCTACAGGAATGGCATTCACATCCCAATTCTCTTCAAATTCAAAGTTGGCTTTCATCTCCCATACCTTCGGGAAATAAAAAACTTCTTCGGGCTGAATCTTCTTATCATAATCTCCTGTATCCCATACTCCATTATCATTACGGTCGTTAAACAAACGTATATAATATTTCGTACTCGGATTCAAGAAATAAAAGTCCGCCGTTCCTTCCACCGTCACCGGTTGCTGACGCAATACATTTCCACTAGCATCCAATAATTCGGCAATAGCATTGGGAGCAGCCCCTTTTATATTCAATAAAATAGTCCCGTATTCTTCCATTTTCTTCACCTTCACCGTTTGCTGGACTTTATCTGTATGCAGCCCATAGATTCCTGTAAATGCCAAAGAATCAATAGTCAACTGATATTCCTGCTCCGGTTGCCAATCTGCCAATATCTGATATTGCCGTGGCATCAACGAGTCTGCCATAAAGAAGAAAGGAGCCGGTTGCCACAAACTGTCCACTTTTACTTCCATATGAATGGCCGCCGTGTCTATACTTGCGATCGGTTCTTCAAAAGATAGATAGATATTCCTATATATATCGAATGCCGACGGAGCATCGACATTCATAGTCAAGAATTTAGTCGGTTCCACCCTGATGGTATCTCCCTTTTTCTCCCTCTTTTTACGTTCCTTCTCCTTTTCCTCATTTGCTTTTTTCTGCAATTTTTCCCGTTGCTCTCTTGTCAATTTATTAGCCAGATAAATCGTATCGGTTTTGGGAACCAACTGGTTTAATGTATCCGTATATAAATAATCCAACTGAACCTCCAGCGTATCCATCTGATAAACCAACGAATCCTTAATCCAATAACAAATTGAGTCGTTTCGTGGAGTCGTTTCTATGATAAACGCATCCTTCTCATCGAAGTTCAATCCTTTCAAGGTAGGTAACGTATCAGCCGGCGCACTGAAAGATAATACAAAATGATTCTCTTTATCACGCTCGCTCTTGGACAGATATTGACGGTCGTTTATCCCTTTAAAAGCTCTCAGAATAATATCATCCGGCAAAAAGCGGGTATAGCCCACCGTTTTGATGGTGTCAATAGTAACCGTATCTTTCCACAATGTATCCTGACGCATGGCCGCTTCCATAGAAGGGACAATAATAGAATCGCTAAAAGCAATCATCTCTGTCTTAGAGTCATATAAATAATTCTGATTACCGTCCATCAAACCAAAAATATGATATTTGCCGGGTGCTATACCACGAATAGTGAAACGCCCACGACTGTCTGTACGAGAAACACGATCGAACGGTTTTTTGGCAAAAGCACTATCATCCAAATCAACATGCAACCCCACCATCATCCCTTTAACTGGTTCCAAGTCAGCAGCCGCCAACACAGTTCCGGAAACTTCCAATGTATCAATAGTCTCCCCTGTAGAAAAAGAAAAAGAATAATTACCCAGTGGATTACCCTCATTATTATCTACAATAGCATCCGAGAAATCAATGGTATAGGTAGTATTGGGTTTCAATGAATCCATGAGATTAACCAAAACTCTTCTGCCGCTTGCCTTGATATCAGGTTGTTCCAATTGAGGAGGAGACACCACCACTTTTTCTGATGTTTTCTCCAGTTTGATAAACTCATCAAATTCAATGGCTATCTTCTTGTCCTTGTTGTTTGTTGCGTATGGCTTGGGAGAACTTCTGACGAACTTGGGCGGTTCCTCATCATAAGGACCTCCATCCGGTGTTCCCATGCTTGCACAGGAATATACTACGATCATCAGCATCAACAAAGCAGGTAATTTATGTTTTTTCCAATTCATGTTCTTATTGGTTCAAGCTTAGCATTTCTTCTATATAATCACGCGTATTGCTTAATCTCGGCACTTTGTGTTGTCCGCCTAGTTTGCCTTTTTCTTTCAGCCAATCGTGGAACAGATTAGGTCTTGCCACGATTATTTCCAACGGCTGCAAGGTAATGTTTTTATGGCGTTTAGCTTCGTAATCGGAGTTAATTTGTTGTAAAGAAGTGTCAAGAACCTGGCTAAAATTCTCTAAAGAATCTGGCATAACGGCAAATTCTATCAGCCACTGATGACGGCACTTGGCATATGCATCCATGAAAACAGGAGCAGCAGAATAATCAACAATCTGTGCACCGGTCGCCTCACAGGCTTTTGCTAACCCTTTTTCCGCATTATCCACCATCAACTCCTCACCAAATGCATTAATAAAGTGCTTGGTACGCCCTGTTATAACAAATTTATAGGGGTGTTTGTTGGTAAACTTCACAGTATCACCAATCATATAACGCCACAATCCGCAGGAAGTACTGATGACCATCGCATAATTTTTATTTAATTCCACATCTACTAACGGAACAATATGAGGATTTTCAGTACCGACATCTTCCATCGGAATGAATTCATAAAATACACCATAGTCAATCATCAGTAACATGGAAGGATCACTGAAGTCATTTTGTAATCCGAAAAAACCTTCACTGGCATTGTATGTTTCCATATAATGCATCTTGTCACTACGAATAAGCTGTTTATATTGTTCGCGATAAGGAGTAAAAGCAACCCCCCCATGAAAGAAAACTTCCAAATTAGGCCATACTTCCACCAAATTATCCGTTCCCTTCACCTCCAAAATATGTTTCAAGACGGCCATCATCCAGGACGGCACTCCTGAAAGGTTAGTTACATTTTGATTCATTGTGGCACGAGTAATCCTTTCTACTTTTTCCTCAAAATCACTCAGCAACGCTATTTTCTTCTCGGGCACCCGAATCAGATTGACCAACGGATTCACATTTTCAATCAATATAGCAGAAAGGTCTCCTACAAGACTCCGTTTCACATTATAGTTTGGTGCATGGCTCCCTCCTAGAATCAGGCCTTTTCCAGAGAAGAAACGACTCTCAGGATTTTGTTGAAGATATAGTGCCACTGCATCCATACCACCTGCATAATGAATATCATGAAGGCCATCCCTGCTTACGGGAATAAATTTGCTCTTGTCATTGGTCGTTCCCGAAGATTTAGCAAACCACTGCACCTCTCCACGCCACAGGATATCTTTTTCCCCATGGCGCATACGCTCTACGTATGGCTTGATTTCTTCGTAAGTCTGTATAGGTACACGCTGGAAGTCTTGATATCTCTTTATGTCTTTATAGCCATATTTCAATCCCCACTCCGTATTGGCAGCATCATTAATCAGCCGGCAAAATACTTTATGTTGGAGTGCCTCAGCCTGAGTTGCATACAAGGCTGTCGCTTTTTGTCTGGGCTTGAATAGCGTACTAATTAGTCTGGTAGAATTCATTTGTCTTAGTATACAATTCGTTATATCTTGCAAAAATAGCTTATTTCTATATTATAATGGCTGATAACATTATTTTTTTTATAGTTTTCTACATTACTTTTATTTTTTGTTATCTTTACGGTCACTTACAACTTAACATCAAAGGCTATGAAGATAGGAATATTGACATCAGGAGGAGACTGTCCCGGAATAAACGCCACAATTAGAGGAGTTTGCAAAACAGCGATAAATCATTACGGTATGGAAGTTTATGGAATTCATAGCGGATTCCGGGGGTTGCTGGACAATGACGTAGAACCATTGACAGAAAGATCATTATCAGGCTTGTTAAATTTGGGAGGAACAATATTAGGTACTTCCAGAGAAAAGCCATTCAAGAAACGCCTGTCGGCAGCCTCGGAAGACAAACCAGCTTTGATGTTAAAGAATATTCATGATTTAGGTCTGGACTGTATCGTATGTATCGGCGGAAACGGAACTCAAAAGACCGCAGCCAAACTGGCCCAAGCAGGTGTGAACGTTGTTTCTGTACCTAAAACAATAGACAATGATGTTTGGGGAACAGACGTTTCATTCGGATTCGATTCTGCCGTAACCATTGCTACCGATGCCATTGACCGGCTGCATTCTACAGCCAGTTCACACCAACGTGTTATGGTTATTGAAGTAATGGGACATAAAGCTGGCTGGATTGCACTTTATTCCGGAATGGCGGGAGGCGGTGACGTGATTCTTATTCCTGAACTTTCTTATGACATACATAACATAGGTAATACCATTATTGAACGCTTGAAAAAAGGAAAACCCTATTCTATTGTCGTTGTCGCAGAGGGTATCCAAACCATGGACGGCAAGAAAGCCGCCGAATATATAGCTCAAGAAATAGAATATGAAACCGGATTCGAGACCCGTGAAACTGTATTGGGATATATCCAACGTGGCGGCTCTCCTACTCCCTACGACCGTAATCTGGCTACTCGTATGGGTGGACATGCCACAGAACTGATCGCTTCCGGACAATTCGGACGAATGGTTTCTCTGCAAGGTGCGGAAATTGGCTCCATCTCTCTGAATGAAGTGGCTGGTAAATTAAAACTTGTCAATGAAAACCATGACCTGATTGTACAAGGTAAACGGATGGGAATCTGCTTCGGGTAAGAAGCAGATTCATTCCTTTTCCATATATTTGGATGGAGACACTCCGAATTGCTCGGTAAAATGCTTTCGGAGCGTACGTGTATCACTATATCCTACCATTTCGGCTATTTCCTGAATGGAATACCTGTTCTCCATAATAAGGGAGGCAGCCTTGCCCATCCGTACACTCCGGATCATATCAATAGCAGCCAATTCGCTACGTTGCTTTATTTTTCTATAAAGGGTAGGCTGACTCATATTCAATTGGTCTGCCAACATTTTTACATTAAAGTTTTCATTCGCCAGATTAGCTTCTATGACATGAATAATTTGCTGTATAAAATCATCCGGAGCATTATTCCCATCCGTTTCCGGTTCACTTTCCTGCTGCTTCAACATCAACGTCTTTGTATATATCCTCTTCAGGCGTTCCCGCTGGAGTATCAGGTTCCGGACTTTTGCCTTCAATACCTCCGGATTGAAGGGTTTCATCATATAATCATCCACACCTATTTTTGAAGCCTGCAACACATCCGCATCCTCAGCCTTTGCCGTCAGCATCAAAATAGGGATATGTGCTGTCCGAGGCTGCTCACGCAATTCCCGGCAACAGGTAAACCCATCTTTTACAGGCATCATTATATCAGAAATAATCAAATCCGGAATTTTACTTATTGCCACATCAACCCCCTCTTCACCGTTTTCCGCCTCATATACGGCATAATCTTTACAGAATAAAGAACAGACATAGTGCCGGATTTCCTCATTGTCCTCAATAACAAGAAGAGATGTTTTTTTATTCGAAGGCTTGTCTTCCTGCCCTTCCGCCTGCATTATCGGTAACGGAAGAGCATATTCCTCCATCTCCGGAGTACCAACAATCTCATACCGGTCCTCTGCAAAATGTGCATTTCCCTCAGGAATCAATAATGTGAAAGTGCTACCCTTTCCGAGAGTACTGTCCAAATTCACCGTGCCATGATGAAGATCCATCGTATTTTTAACAATACGCAAGCCTATGCCTACCTTATTAGAAAACAAAGGTGTATTTTCTCCGGTAATAAATGATTCAAAAATCCTCCCCCGTAACTCTTCCGGTATTCCTTTACCTATATCCGATATGATTATACTGCAAAATGAATATCCATCTATCTCGATACGGTTCATCTTAAAAATCACCTTTCCATTCGGAGATGTATACTTAAACGCATTAGATAATAAATTACGGATAGCCGAACTTATTTTTTCCACATCTATCCATAGCAAAAGTGGCTCATTCAGCGATTCAACCGTAAAGTTAATCCCTTCTGTTTCTGCCAGTTCATGAAAAGAATCGGTTATCTGCTTTGCCAATACCACTATATCGACTTTCGAAATTCGGAGTTTAATCATACCTGCTTCAATCTTCTGCACATAAAGCAAATGATCGACCAATGTCTGCAAAGAGGTTCCATTGCGATACATGGCAGCCAGTTTAGTATAGACGGTGTCTGAAGGGCGGACGGTTCCTAACAATTCCTGCAGGGGAGATAAGATTAAAGTTAAAGGTGTACGCAACTCGTGAGCTGCATTCGTAAAGAAATTCTCGCGTTCCATCCGAATCTGCTTCTCCTTGTCACGTTCTACAGTAGCAGCAAATATCTCATGTTCCAAGCGCAACTCGTGCTCCAACCTCTTTTGCCGTAATTTAATACGCTGTATAACCATATAAACTATTATCCCTCCCAGCACCATCATACAGAAGCGGAAAAAGAAAGTTTCACTCCAATGAGGCAAAATCTCTACTCTTAACGAGGTTATTTTACTGTCTCTTTCATCCGGATAAATATTTTTCACCTCAAAAACATATTCCCCGGCAGGAAGGTTAGCATACGAAACTTTTTCCCCTCCGTTGGCCACAAGCCAATCAGGCTGATAAGGACGAAGCCTGTAACTATACTTCTGCTGGCTTTCAGAATAAGAAAGGTTATTGAACGTCAGCGCAAAGTCACGATTCGCATGATTCAACCGGACAAAAGGCGTATAGAAAATACTTTGTGAAAGAATGGTCTGCCCATTTACCTCTCTTCCTATCTCTACAAGTTTATTATTTACCTCCAATCCGGTAATCACGACAGATTCGGAAGTGGTAAACGCTTTAATGTCATCGGGGTTAAAATAAGTAAGATTCTTATTATTCCCCCAAAACAGAACATCCTCCCAATGCAGGACAGAACGGTTACTGCCCGCAATGTAATAATTATAAAACAAATGTTGATGACGACTATAACGGGAAATACCTGAATTAGATCCCAGCCAGATTTGCCCGTGCGCATCCTCAGTCATACAACCAATAAAGTTACTGCACAATCCATCCCGGGTAGTATATACATGAGTTATCGCATCCTGTCCGGGAGAGAAAACTGCCAGACCGGCCATATATCCGACATATAGGTTACCATCGGACGAAGCTAATAATGAACGCACGGAATTCTCAACCATACCGTACTTCTTTTCATAGCCGGTCTGCAGTTCATTTTCATTTATCACTTTACATATACCATAATTAGCAGTGCCCAGCCAAAGCGTATGATCATCAGTTTCAGCCATAGCACGAATATAAAGAGGAGACAAATTCTGTAACCCGGATACTTTAAAATGCATCTTCTTACACCTGTTCGTCTCACGGTCGAATAACCAGAGTCCTTTATGTGTACCAATCCAAAAATGACCTTTGCTATCAAGGAATAAGGCCCAAACTGATGATTTGTTAAGGTCACCATTTTCCGTAATCAATCGCAATATCTTGAATGAGCGTTCCTTTTTATAATAACAAGTCAATGAACCATCTAAATTTCCAAACCATAAATTTCCTTTCTCATCTTTCAGACTGCACAACACTGTCTGTTGTTTTTTCACATTTTGATCTCCCACTTGAAAGAAGTCTATTTTTTCTGAAGTACCAAACGCTGTTCGGCTTCGCATAATTCCTTTATGGTATGTTGCCAACCAAAGATAATGATCGTCATCCGCTACAATAGAACAAATCTCATTATGCCTGTCCTGATAAAAACGATTATAAAACTGCATACGCAAATCCGACCAGATTACTCCTCCACCATCCGTACCAATCCACAGAATACCATGTGAATCGTAATAAGCCGCAATCATCCTCGTTTCAAGATTGCGGTGCATCAAAGAAGAAGTGTTACTATAAATTTCTGTCAATATCCCGTCCTGATTATTTTTATCTATTGTCATCACTGTATATCCATTCCACGTTACGGCCAAATATCTATTCTCATTCAATTTGATAACACCGAAAACATCTGTATGAGAAAGTTTGTCGGATACCGGAGCCACATGATAAGTCAGCTGCTTGATTTTCCCAGTCCGTTCATTATAATAAATAACCCCATGAGCAATTGTAGAAATCCATATCCGGCCATCATCATACAAAACAGAATTTACAGACAGACTACCGGTACGACCCAAGTCAATCACCCGAAAGAAACTCAGGTTTGTCGCATCCAGCAAGATAATTCTACCTTTTTCATCAATCAGGCAGATACTTTTTTTATCCGAAGAATAAGTTATGGCAACCAAAAGATTATCCTGATTATCCCAGCCTGTATATTTTTCTTCAACCCGGAGCCGAAGTTCACCTTCTTTTGATGCGCACCGCTTCATTAAATGTAACTCACTTCCGGAAATCACCCAAACCAACGAATCATTCTTCTGCAACATCCCTCGAGATGGAATGCCCTGTCCCGAAGAAGAAACCACAGACAAAAAGCGTTCTTTTTTCAAATCAAATGCAGAAAATACACCATTATCCACAAATGCCAGCACCCCATCAAAAGCTTCCTTCAAGTTTGAGATACTAGGATAACTACTACTTATTTCGAAGTTTGTAATCCGCCTGCCGTCATAACGACTCAACCCGTTTCTGGTTCCAAACCAAACGAAACCTTCTTTATCCTTATAAACAGCAGATACGGTATTATCGGCCAATCCGTTTTGCATATTGAGCAGATGCACATCTTTTGAAAAAAAAGCATAACACACATCCGGCAGCAATATACATACTTCAATTATAAGCAGTGATAAGATTTTAAGGTTCATATTTAATTCATTACTTGTAGCAAAGGAATAAAATAAAAAAGAGATAACAACAAAGATTCACCAAAAAATATAGAGATGCATTAAACGTGCATACTGAATGAAATGAACATGTACAAAACGATTTCATTGATTAACATACATTTGCAATACATTAACCTAATGTCTAATTAAAAACAGAAAAGCATGAAAAAAAACTTGATTCTATTTTTGATATTGCTTTGTAACTGTACATTCCTGTACGCCCAGCAATTCAACATCACCGGTGTAGTTACGGATAAAAAGCTCAAAGAACCTATTATTGGTGCCAGTGTCATTGTCAAAGGAACAACCTATGGAACAGTGACAGATCTTGACGGAAATTTCACATTACAAGTTTCAAAAGGAAATGTGTTGGTTATCTCTTTTATTGGATACACCACACAAGAAATTAAAGTAAATGAAAATCAATTCTCGTATAACATTCAAATGTCTGAAGACACGCAAACTTTAGATGAGGTCGTTGTAGTCGGTTTCGGTACACAAAGAAAAGCTAATCTGACAGAAGCTGTAGCCACAGTAGATACCAAAGTACTAGATTCCCGCCCTGTTACCAACTTAGGCCAATCATTACAAGGTACTATTCCCGGTTTAAATTTATCTGTTGGAGGCTTAGGAGGACAATTAGGACAAACTATGGATGTGAACATCCGTGGTACAGGTACAATTTCTACAGGTTCTAAAGCTGCTACCTTAGTCCTGATTGACGGTATAGAAGGTAACATGAACAACTTGAATCCAGATGATGTAGAGTCTATCTCCGTATTGAAAGATGCAGCCGCTAGCTCTATTTATGGTTCACGTGCGGCATTCGGTGTTATTTTGATTACTACCAAAAAAGGTAAAGCAGGAAAAGCTAGCGTCTCTTATTCCGGAAATGCCCGTTATGCCGGTCCTAACCATTTGCCGGATTTAATGAATTCCTACCAATTTGCTAACTATTTTAATGAAGGTAGTATTAACGGAGGAGGAAAAGCCATTTTTGATGAAGATACCATGGAACGCATCCAGCAATACATGAATGGTCAAATTACAACTAGCACTATTGCCAATGCAAATGGTAACTGGCAATTCCATGAAAAAGCCAATGACAATGTAAACTGGTATAAAACTCATTACAAGTGGGCATGGTCCCAAGAGCACAACCTGAATATCAATGGCGGCAGTGACAAAAGTCAATATTACGTATCTGCCAACTATTTGGATCAGGATGGCAACCTTCGTTACGGAAAAGATTCCTATGAACGTATTTCAACCAATGCAAAATTTAACGCACAGCCTTTTAAATGGTTGGATATAGAAGTCAATACTAAATATGTTTATACCAAACTAGACAACCCTCTTTATAGCGACATGAATGGACTGTTCTATCATGATGTAGTACGTATGTGGCCTACAATGCCGTTTAAAGATCCTAACGGTTACTATATGCGCAACGGAAAATTAGGGCAACTTACTAATGGAAGCCGCTCCATCACCAGTAATAATAACGTTTATCTGCAAGGACAACTTGTTTTTCATCCCTTGAAAAACTGGAATATATATGCAAACGTAGGATTACGCTTGATTGACCAAGTACAAAGACAGAATCTGAATAAAGTATATGAACACAACGTAGCCGGAGAAGCATTAGAACTGGCATACGGTGGAGAATATGCGGTGGGACAAACCGGAGCCATGCAATATTGGACTAAAGCCAATCATTTAACAACCAGCCTGTACAGTGATTATTCTTTTTCATTCGATGAACATCAATTCAAAGTGATGGCAGGAGTTAATACAGAAAAATACAATAACCGTTATCTTTCTGTGAAACGTATGGACCTCATTACCGAATCAATACCCGAAATCGGCGCTGCAACAGGTGAAGATAAAATCAATGAAGCCAGTGCCTATACTTGGGCTACAGCAGGCTTCTTTGGACGTATTAACTATGATTATTCTAATAAATATTTTATTGCCGGCAACTTGCGATATGACGGTTCTTCTCGCTTCCTTCGAAAAGATCGTTGGGGACTTTTCGGTTCTTTTTCTTTAGGCTGGAATATAGCGGCCGAAGATTTTTTCTCTGTAAATGAAAACATTATCAATCAATTAAAGCCTCGTGTATCTTGGGGCACACTAGGTAATCAAAATACTAAATCTTATTATCCCATGTATTTATTACAAACAGTCAAGACCAATGGAGGAAGCTGGCTAATGGGGGACTCTAAACCAACTGTTGCCGGTATGCCTGGAACCCTTAGCAGTTCATTGACTTGGGAAACAGTACAATCCTTAAATATCGGTTTTGATTTAGGAATGTTAAGAAATCGGCTTAACATAAATTTCGATTATTTTATCCGTAAAACATTGGATATGGTCGGTCCTGCTTCTGAGGTCGCTTCCATCTATGGCATCGGTATGCCAGCAAGCAATAATACAGACTTACGTACCAAAGGATGGGAAATAGCAGCCAGTTGGCGCGACAAGATAGGACAGATCAATTATAATATAGGCTTCAACATGGCAGATTCCCGCTCATTTGTTGACAAGTATCCCAATGAATCTAAATCGCTCAGCACCTATTATAAAGACCAGGAATTAGGAGCCATTTGGGGGTATGTAACCCATGGAATAGCTAAAAGTCAATCGGAAATGGATGAATGGATAAAAGATAACAATCCCTCATGGGGTTCAGGCTGGGGCGAAGGTGATATTATGTTCGAGGATCTTAATGGAGATAAAGTAATCAACGAAGGAGCCAATACAGTAGACGATCCGGGAGACCGCAAAATTATTGGTAACTCCACCCCACGTTTCAGGTTTGGTTTAGACTTGGGTTGTGAATGGAAAGGCATCGACTTTAGTATGTTCTGGCAAGGAGTCGCAAAACGCGATTTATGGTTGGATGGTCCTATGTTTTGGGGAATATCGGGAGGAGAATGGCAATCAACTGGTTTAAAAGAGCATTTGGATTATTATCGCCCAGAAAATACAACTTCTGTATTTGGTCCTAATACCAATGCTTATTTTCCTAAAATGTATATGAGCAAAGATATGAATCAAAAGGTACAAACCCGTTACTTACAAAACGGTGCCTATGCCCGTTTAAAAAATATCCAACTAGGGTATACTTTCCCGACACAAATTATCAACAAACTACATATGCAAAAATTACGTGTATATGTCAGTGCCGAGAATGTATTGACTATCACCAGTCTACCTAGCGGTTTTGATCCAGAAACAACTTATTCAAGTTATTCTGATGGGAACTCCGGAAAAACTTATCCGCTACAAACAACTATATCTTTTGGATTAAATGCAACATTCTAAATAATAAAACATATGAAAAAGATTCTATTATATACATTCATAGCCGCTGCAAGTGCTCTTGCGACCTCATGCAATGATTATCTGGATTGCGAACCTATCACTTCTGTCAGCACCAATGTCTATCTTTATTCCGAAACAGACCTAGCTGCTTATGCTGCCAAATTTTATAATGACAGTGAAAACGAAAACGATGACGAATATGGCAATATTCTTCCATCTCATGGTTCTGCCACTTATAATTTAGGATTATTCCAAAAAGATAATGGAACAGACGATCAAACCGCAGACTCACCAAGTAAACTTTTCATAAAAGGACAATACCATGTCGGTGACGATGACTTATGGCATAAATATTTCCGTAAGATACGTGCAGCTAATTACTTTATTCAAACTGTTACCGAACGATATGCCAACAGAGAAATATCCGGTAATGATGCAAATATCAAACACTATATTGGCGAGGTATATTTCTTCCGTGCTTATATTTATCTCACAGCATTGCAGAATCTAGGTGATTTTCCTATTCTAACTGAAATATTACCGGATGATTACAATGCCATACGTGAAGCTTCCAAACGGCGTCCGCGTAATGAAGTTGCACGCTTTATCTTATCTGATTTAGATAAAGCCTACGAATATATGCTTCCCACTGCTCCCGTAAGCAATCGGTTAAACAAAGACTGCGCTGCATTAGTAAAAAGTCGCGCAGCCCTATTTGAAGCAACATGGGAAAAATATCATAAAGGAAGTGCATTTGTTCCTGGTGGTCCCGGATGGCCTGGTGCTTCAATGGATTATTTAAAAGATTTTAGCATTGACATTGACTCTGAAATTAAATATTTTTTACAACAGGCCATAGAAGCAGCTGATATCGTAGCTCAAGGACACAATTTGCACGGAAATTATGCCTCGTTATTCAATTCTATTGATTTAAGCAGAATAGATGAAATCTTATTATGGTGTAAATACAGTGTCAACTCAGATGCCACTTCTTACCACTTTGTCGTAAGCTATTTGCAACGCAATGGCGGGGGAAACACAGGCTATACACGTTCCATGGTTAATTCTTATCTAATGTCTGATGGCCTACCCATCTATGCCAGTACCAATTATCAAGGAGACGATACATATGAACATATCTTTACCGACAGAGATGGACGTATGGGACAAACTATTTTAAAAACAGGAGATTTGTTATCTGATGATCCAAACTTTGCCACTTGGATAAAGAAGAGTGATGGATACGGCTACTTTTACCGCCCTGAAATTTTCGAGGCCCAAAAAGAAAATAGTAATCCGACCGGATACTGTCTGCGCAAAGGATTGAATACATCCGGAGATATGCAGTCAACAAAAGAATCCTATACAGGATGCCCGATCTTCCGTGCAGCAGAAGCCTACCTGAATTATATAGAAGCTTATTACGAATTAAACGGAAATCTAGGTGGCAACTGCGATAAATACTGGAAAGCTCTTCGTGCACGTGCCGGTATGAGTACAGACTATCAAAAGACCATAAACAATACAGACATAAGTAAAGAAAAACAAGATTGGGGAAGTTATTCTGCCGGTCAACAAATAAACACAACTCTGTACAACATCCGTCGTGAACGACGTGTCGAGTTGGTATCAGAAGGATTCCGTATGGCAGACTTAAAACGTTGGCGCGCTTTGGACCAAGTAAAAGATGTACACGTACAAGGATTTAATTTTTGGGATAGCATGTATCAACTGTATACAAACCCTCAAGCCGAAGACGCTGTAACCCCAATTCCCCAAATAACACTTTTAGAATATGGCGTAACAGACAAGACAGCCAATATTTCAGCAAAATCCGACCCATACGCAGAAGGAAAATATTTATTACCTTATCGTAAAAATGCTGCTAATATTGGTTTCAATGGATTAAACTGGAATACAAGCAAATACTTGTATCCTATTAGTAACAAGCAATTCCGCCTGACTACCGCTGTTCCAGGTTCTAATGAATATGAAAGTTCTACCATTTATCAAAACCCCGGATGGAGCAGAAATGATGGAACTTTACCTGAAGGTGAATAAACAAACATAGAAGTTTTCAGATAACAATGTAGAGAAACAGCCCTACAATCATTTATGGGAAGGAAAAGGAAAATTTCCGAAAAGTTTTCCTACCTTCCCATAGCATATTCACATTATATGAATATCTTTGTTTTGAAAACATAATCAATGTAGCAATAGACTATAATTACCGATATGGTGATAGTTTTATTTTCTTCTAACTACCGTTTTTTCGGTTTATTCTTACGAACTATTCTAGGTTGAAAAATAAACATATTATGAAAAGATTAATATCACTATTCTTGTTAACTTTAGGAATAATCTTACCTATCTTAGCACAGCAAAAAGAAATAGATGTCTACTTAGTAGGTGGGCAATCAAATGCAACAGGACAAGCTTATGTTAAAAATATCCCAGCCTCTTTTAAAATTGACACAAGAGTCCGAATCTATTATTCTCGTTTCCTCAACAAAGGAGAGGGCAGTGAGCAATGGAACCCTTTATGCCAAGCTTCTGAAACAAAAAATAAATTCGGAATAGAGTTAAGTTTAGGTACAAAGTTACAGTCTTTATATCCCAAGCGTCAAATTGCATTGATAAAACACGCTTTATCTGGTTCCAATCTATATCAACAATGGAATCCGGGAAACCGTCAGAAAAATATTCGTGGCGAAGAATATATAAATTTTATAAAGACTGTAAAAGATGCTATCATCAGTTTGAAGCAACAAGGATATCGCCCTATTATTAAGGCTATGGTTTGGCAACAAGGAGAAGCAGATGCACGTGATATAGCTGGAATGGAACAGTCTCACCAATATAGTTCGAATCTAAAGAATTTTATAGAACAAATACGAAAAGAATTTAATAGCGAAAACATGTTATTTGTATATGGAACTGTCATACCTATAGCCGCTTCTCGCTTTACAGGGCGTGAACTGGTAAGAAAAGCCCAATTTGCTGTTTCCAACAACTCAAACTCTGAGTTCTCCATTAATAATGCATTATTAATTCCAGCAGACGATTTACAAATGCTATATAATGACTATCAGATCCAGCACCTAAAGATGATGTACATTTAGGAATATATGGCATTCTAACATTAGGTGAGCGTTTTGCTGATGCTATTTATCAACATTTAAAATAAAAGTTCTTTTATTTGATAATTACACAATAAAACACAATCAGTCAAGAATGATGAAACCTCTATTAATCCTTTACAGATTATGAAGAAAAGACTTAATATTTTCTTGCTGGCATTCCCTTTGTGTCCAGTATTCCAGATTCAAGCTCAAGAAAAACCTAACTTGGTCTTCATCATGGCAGACCAATGGAGAGGAAATGCTTTAGGTTGTCTCGGAAAAGAGCCTGTCAAAACCCCTTGCCTGGACCAACTGGCCCGTGAAGGTGTGAATTTCACCAATGCTGTCAGCAGCTACCCTGTATCTTCACCGGCAAGAGGCATGTTGATGACAGGCATGTATCCGCATAAGAACAAAGTAACAGGCAATTGCAATTCTGCCAACGCTCCCTACGGAGTAGAACTTCCACAAGATGCACGCTGCTGGAGTGATATACTTAAAGCCAATGGATACCAGACAGGGTATATCGGCAAATGGCATCTGGATGCTCCCCATAAACCATACGTAGACACTTACAACAACCAAGGTGCAGTTGCTTGGAACGAATGGTGTCCCAAAGAACGCCGGCACGGTTTCGACTATTGGACCGCTTATGGCACTTACGACTACCATTTAAACCCCATGTACTGGGACACTGACACTCCCCGGGATAGTTTTTATTATGTCAATCAATGGGGACCGGAGTATGAAGCCGACAAAGCGATTGAGTACCTCAATAAACATATAGATAAGACGCAACCATTCGCCTTAGTCGTATCCATGAATCCTCCACACACCGGTTACGAGCTAGTGCCCGACCGATACAAGGAGATGTATAAAAATCTGAATGTAGAGACATTATGTGCCAACCGTCCCGACATTCCCGCCAAAGGCACTGAAATGGGCGACTATTTCCGCAACAATATCCGCAATTACTACGCCTGCATGACCGGAGTCGATGAAAATATAGGTCGGATAATCAACGAATTGAAACGTTTAGGATTATTTAAAAACACTATCGTAGTATTCATTTCTGACCACGGCATCTGCATGGGAGCTCATGAACAAGCCGGAAAAGATATCTTTTATGAGGAATCCATGAGGATTCCCGTCCTTATCTCATGGCCGGAAAAAATAAAGCCGAAAACCGACCAAACAACCATGATAGCTTTTGCCGACTTGTATCCGACCCTGCTTTCCATCATGGGCTTTCAGCAACAAATACCGGAAGAAGTACAAACATTCAACCTCGCTTCTATTCTCCTCTGCGGAAAAGAAAACAACTGCATTGTCCAACCCTACTATTACATACAGTCATCCAATCCAGCAACAGGCTACCGGGGATTGCGCACCGCCACACATACATTTACTATCCATGCAACCGATGGAAAGGTAGATAAGATTATTCTATTTGACAGGAGATCAGATCCTTATCAAATGAATAATATAGCTATGCAGCATCCCAAATTAGTAAACCGACTGACAAGCCAATTAAAAACATGGCTACAAAAAACAGAAGATCCATTTTTTAATTATTTATAACCCATGAAGATACTATATATATCCCTTCTCTTCCTTATGAACTGTGTACTGAGTGTTGCACAACCGGAAATCATTATACCCAAACCGCATCAATTGAAATGGCATGAGGCGGAAATGGGAGCCGTATTTCATTATGACCTCCACGTATTCGACGGCATCCGCTACGGACAAGGCAATAACCGTATCAGTCCCATTGAAGATTACAACATTTTCAACCCCACCCAATTGAATACCGACCAATGGGTCTCAGCAGCTAAAGCCGCAGGCTGCAAATTCGCCGTACTCACAGCCACCCATGAAACCGGCTTCGGATTGTGGCAAAGTGACGTAAACCCATACTGCCTGAAAGCTGTAAAATGGCGTAACGGCAAAGGAGACATTATCCGCGATTTTGTCAACTCCTGCCGTAAATATGGTATCCAGCCAGGCATCTATGTAGGCATCCGGTGGAATTCACTCCTGGGTATCCATAATTTCAAGGTAGCCGGTGACGGAGAATTTGCCGCCAACAGACAGGCGTGGTATAAACGCTTCTGTGAAAAAATGGTGGAAGAACTTTGTACCCGATATGGAGATTTATATATGATTTGGTTTGATGGCGGAGCCGATGACCCACGAGGTGACGGTCCTGATGTGGAACCCATCGTCAATAAATACCAGCCCAACTGCCTGTTCTACCACAACATAGACCGTGCTGATTTCCGTTGGGGAGGTTCAGAAACCGGCACAGTGGGATACCCCTGCTGGTCTACTTTCCCAGCCCCCTGTTCACATCATAAACGTATTGAAAGCCAAAAAGACCAAATAGCATTATTAAAACAAGGTGATCCCGAAGGAAAATACTGGGTACCAGCTATGGCAGACAGTCCCCTGCGCGGTGCCAACGGCCGCCACGAATGGTTTTGGGAACCCGATGACGAGAATAATATCTATCCATTGACAACGTTGATGGATATGTACGAAAAATCAGTGGGACGCAACGCTACGTTAATCATTGGACTGACCCCCGATCCCGATGGGCTATTGCCAGCAGGTGACGAACAGCGTTTAAAAGAATGGGGAGAAGAAATAAACCGGCGCTTTGGCACGCCATTGGTAGAAACCCAAGGCCGGAAGCAACGGCTTACGCTGAATCTGAATGAAAAGCAACCGGTCAACTACTGTATTATCCAAGAAGACATTACCAAAGGCGAAAGAATACGCCAATACAAGATAGAAGCGAAAGTCAACGGAAAATGGCAGACAGTATGCTCCGGCGAGTCTGTGGGACACAAACGCATTGCGCACTTCGAATCGGTAGAAACCACCGCCTTGCGCCTCACCGTCACCCAATCCGTTGCCTTACCCGCAATCAGCTATTTCAGCGCCTATAACGTAACCCTCAAATAAAAAATCATGAGAGAATATACAGCAATATTCATTTGTATTCTAATTTGCAATGTATTTATTTGTCCGAAATCCTTCGGGCAAACAGATTACACGTATAAAAAAGGAAAGTCATTCAAGAGTACAAACGCTTTGTCAATGACAGATACGATTGATTTAACTTCCATTTCTTCTCCCATACCCTATAAGAAATCCAGACCCGGACAAATCCAGACTATTGCCTGTCCGGTACGGTTACCTGGGTACGTCCGAGGTATTTTCTTCAGCCGAGACTCCCGTCCGGGAGATTTTGAATGGCCCAACAATACCAACCGGCTCCTACCTTGGGTGTTCAACGATTTAAAAGAATTAACCGACACCCGCTATCCGGGAATACCTTCCAATGCAGCCCCATCTACGTTGGGAGATGCATTATTGCTGGAACTGACAAACGGAGAATACTTGTTTGCCAAAGCCATTGCCGGCCGTAACAGTTTAAGCTGGCTGCAAGTAAACGATAACGGCTCTGTCACCCTATATGTATCCACCTTAGGAAAAGACTATCTGAAACCGGAAGTCCCTCTTCTACTCATCCGACAAGGAAAAGATATTTATTCAACCATTCGGCAAGCCTATCAAGCGCTGATGAAAAATACAGAAGCCGCCGACTTAAAAAGCCGCACAGCCAAGGAATATTTCGAAGCTTTCCGCTATCTCGGTTGGTGTACATGGGAACATTATCATGATGATATAAACGAATCCAAGGTAATAAACGATATGAAAACGATAGAGGCATCCGGCATTCCTATCCGGTATGTACTGATTGACGACGGTCATCTCGCCCACAAGAACAGGCAACTGACCGATTTCATACCGGATAAACAACGTTTCCCGTCGGGATGGAAAAAAATCATGTCATACAAAAAAGAAAATAAAATCAAATGGATCGGACTGTGGTACAGCCTTTCGGGATACTGGATGGGATTATCCCCCGAAAACGGATTTCCACAAGTCGTCCGACAAGCCCTATACCCACACGCCGGCAGCCTTCTGCCAGGAACGGACAGCACCCGCATCCGTTCCTTCTATCGCTACTACGTCAGCACCTTAAAAGAACAAGGATTCGATTTTCTGAAAGTAGATAACCAAGCTTTTACACTACCACTCTACATGGGAGGCCATGAAAGTATCCGCCAGGCAACCGACTGTAACCGAAGCCTAGAAGCCGAGACCCACCGGCAAAATATGGGACTAATGAACTGTATGGCACAGAACGTCATCAATACTGACCATACGTCATACAGTAACAGCACCCGTGTCAGCATAGACTATAAGAAATATGATGAGGATATGGCAAAATCACATCTATTCCAGTCTTATACCAATACCTTGCTACTAGGACAAACCGTATGGCCCGACCATGATATGTTTCATTCCTGCGATACCGTTTGCGGCACCTTGATGGCACGTTCCAAGGCTATTTCCGGAGGTCCGGTCTACCTGTCGGACGCCCCTCGGGACTTTATCAAGGAAAACATTTTCCCCTTAATTGACGAACAAGGCAAACTGTTCCGTCCCGAAGCTCCCGCCGTACCTATGCCAGAATCTATACTGACCAATCCATTATGGAGTGGAAAAGCGTATCGAGTAGCAGCTCCCTCAGGCAACGGAGCAATGACATTAATCTGTTACAACCTGAATGTTTCCCCCCGGCATCAGCAAGTCCAAGCCATTATAAAAAAAGAAGATTATTCTCTTCGGAACAGTTTTGAAAAAATGTCTGCCACCTCCGAAGAACGCGTGCTGCTTTATAATTGGGAATCACAAAAGGCAGAAGAACTATCAGACAGCAGTACATTCGAACTCATCGGATTTACAGACAAACTGTTTCATCTCTGCCCCATACGGAAAGGATGGACAGTCATTGGCGTACAGGAAAAATATCTATCCCCGAGCACCGTCCAAACTATCTCTTTAACAGAGAATCGGTTGGAGCTGAACGTACTATGTACAGGTACACTAAAAGTATGGATAGAAAATTCCGGCAAACAAGAACTGAGAAGTATTTCCATAGATACCCCCCAAAAAATTGTAATCGAAAAATAACTTATAAAACCAGCCGATATGAATAAAAAACTACTTGTATCTTTCGCTCTCGCTTCCTTAACAGGAATCTCGACGCAAGCAAAAGAAAAAATGTCTTCAGAAACAACCCAACAACGTCCCAATATCATCTTATTTATGGTGGATGACATGGGTTGGCAAGATACATCCTTACCTTTCTGGACACAGAAAACCCACTATAACGAAACCTATGAAACCCCCAATATGGAACGTCTGGCCAAAAAAGGGATGATGTTCACACAGGCATACGCCTGCAATATCAGTTCCGCTACCCGTTGCAGTCTGATAACGGGTGCCAACAACACCCGACATCGTGTAACAAACTGGACGCTTGAAAAAAACAAAGCTACCGACAGACCAAGCAATACAATACAATTACCAGACTGGAACTACAACGGAGTCAGCCAAGTAACAGGAACGTCCAATACCTTTGTCGGCACTTCTTTCGTTGAGTTACTCAGACAGAACGGTTATCATACCATCCACTGCGGAAAAGCTCATTTCGGTTCTATTGACACACCGGGAGAGAACCCTACCCATTGGGGGTTTGAAGTAAATATAGCCGGACATGCCGCCGGTGGTCTGGCTACTTATCTGAGCGAACAGAACTACGGGCACACCCGCGATGGAAAACCCTATTCACTAATGGCTATCCCCGGCTTGGAAGATTATTGGGGAACAGGTATATTTGCTACAGAAGCCCTGACACGAGAAGCTATCAAAGCATTGGACAAAGCAAAAAAATACAATCAACCTTTTTATCTATATATGGCACATTATGCCATCCACGTTCCTGTTGACAAAGATATGCGCTTCTTCCCCAAGTATATTAAAAAAGGACTTAGTGACAAAGAAGCCGCATATGCATCCTTAATTGAAGGAATGGATAAAAGTCTGGGGGATTTGATGAACTGGTTGGAAAAAAATGATGAAGCAGATAATACCGTTATTATTTTTATGAGTGACAACGGAGGGCTAGCTGCCGAACCCGGATGGCGCGACGGACAAATTCACACTCAAAACGCTCCTCTCAACAGTGGTAAAGGCTCCTTATATGAAGGAGGAATACGCGAACCAATGATTGTAAGCTGGCCCGGAGTAGTCACCCCAGATACTCGTTGTGACAAATATCTTATAATTGAAGATTTTTATCCTACCATACTTGAAATGGCGGGTATCACAAAATATAAGACAGTCAACCCTATAGACGGTATCAGCTTTATGCCCCTGCTGAAAGGTACAGGAGACCCGTCTAAAGGACGCGCACTGGTATGGAATTTCCCTAATATCTGGGGTAATGACGGGCCAGGCATCAATCTGGCCTGCTCTATCCGCAAAGACGAATGGAAACTGGTCTATTATTATGAAACCGGTAAAAAAGAACTTTTCAACATACCAAATGATATCAGTGAAAAAAATGATGTAGCAAAGCAACATCCCGGCATCGTAAAACGGCTCTCCAAGGAATTAGGGAACTATTTGCGAGCAACAGGAGGACAACGTCCCACATTCAAAGCCACCGGAAAACCCTGCCCGTGGCCAGATGAAATCTAACTCCTGTCAGTATATGAAATATGCCCGACTACATTTTCTTAATGTAATCGGGCACATTCCAATGTATTATGTATTCCTGCCGAACATTTCTCAAGCCACCGGAATAGCTAATTAATAAATTATAAACAATATCAATAAAATCCGCTAAGCGTTTTCCTTAAAAGCCTTTTCTTCCGCTTCACTGATTATCTGCTCAACCACATCCGTTTTCTTAATCTCCTCCAAAGAAAGATCCGGAGTAACGACCCCACTGTCTGAAGGCTTACTATCAGAAACCGTTACCTCCTCCTGAGATAACTCACGGGCAGCCTTAGCCGCAAAAATACATTCAATAAAACCGGAATCATTCTTGATTTTTCCCAAAGCCACACGCGCAGCCATTTGCTGAGACTCTTTTTTAGAATAACCGGTTCCTTTTCCTCCCGAAATACCTTCCACCAAAACTTCACTCTCGAAAGTAGGATTATATCCCTGATCGTGTGATTGGGTTATCAGCTCAAAGGTAACCTCAAAACGATTTTTTTGACTCCATTCTATCAACTTGGATTTAAAATTTACCTCCTTACGGGAAATCTTCTCCAAATTTATATAAGATCCAATAATACGATGCTCCATGAAATATTTACAGGCACGATATCCCCTGTCTAAATAAATAGCACCTACCAATGCTTCGAATGCATTGCCGCACATATAGCTGTTATGAGAAGACTGGCGGGCTGTATACTTGATCAGCTTATCCAAACCAATCTCTATAGCCAAACGATTCAATGTTTCACGCTGCACTATTTTAGAACGGGTGTTCGTGAGAAAACCCTCACGCTTTCCTTCAAACCTTTTGTAAACAATATCTGCCACCACAGCATCCAAAATAGCATCCCCCAAAAATTCCAAACGTTCATTATTAAGCAAACGCCCCTTTTCAGACTTCACTGATAAAGATTTGTGAAGCAAAGCCTGTTCGTAGATGCTAATATCTTTGGGATAGAATCCAAGCATCTTATAAAAACGAAAATAAGACTCCCTATCCTTACGAAAAAGAAGTCTTATCCTATCTTTTATATTGCTAAACACGACTATTCAGCATATTTTTTTACGATTACACATGCATTATGTCCACCAAAACCAAAGGTATTGCTCAATGCAGCGTTTACTGTACGTTTCTGAGCTTCGTTGAACGTGAAGTTCAAGTTATAATCAATGTTTTCATCATTATCACCTTCCTCATGGTTGATAGTCGGCGGAACAATGTCGTTCTTCACAGCCAATACACTGGCAATAGCTTCTACCGCACCGGCAGCACCCAACAAGTGTCCTGTCATAGACTTAGTAGAGCTGATATTCAGTTTATAAGCGTGATCTCCAAATACATCCTTGATAGCTTTCACTTCTGAAACATCACCTACAGGAGTCGAAGTTCCATGTACATTGATATAATCAATGTCTTCCGGCTTCAATTCCGCATCTTCCAATGCGTTCAACATCACCAATTTAGCGCCCAATCCTTCCGGATGAGAAGCTGTCAAGTGATAAGCGTCGGCAGAAGCGCCTACACCGGCAAGTTCCGCATAAATCTTGGCACCACGTGCTTTTGCATGTTCCAATTCTTCCAAAATCAGACAGCCTGCGCCTTCACCCATCACAAAGCCATCACGGCTTGCGCTAAACGGACGGGATGCACGTTCCGGATCATCGTTACGGGTAGACAAAGCATGCATAGCGTTAAAACCGCCTAAACCAGCTTCAAAAATTGCAGCTTCCGCACCACCTGCCACAATTACATTTGCTTTACCCAAACGGATATAGTTAAATGCATCGGCAATAGCATTTGATGAAGATGCACAGGCAGAAGTTGTTGTGAAGTTAGGACCGTGGAAACCATACATGATAGAGATCTGTCCCGATGCAATATCAGCTATCATTTTGGGGATAAAGAATGGGTTGAATTTCGGTCCGACAGTATCTTTATTCAGTGTATAATTAGCTACTTCTTCTTCAAAAGTATGAATACCTCCGATACCTACACCGTAAATTACACCTATTCTATTCAAATCTTCTTTTTCGAGGTCCATTCCAGAATCCTCCACCGCTTCTTTAGCAGCTGCAATGGCATACTGTGTATACAGATCCATTTTGCGAAGTTCTTTACGGTCAATGTAATCAGTTCCATTGAAATTCTTCACTTCGCATGCAAAATGAGTCTTGAATTTAGACGCATCGAAATGAGTAATAGGCCCTGCCCCGCTTATCCCCTTCACCAGGTTTTCCCATGTTTCTGCAACATTGTTACCTACAGGAGTAAGAGCACCAAGACCTGTTACTACTACTCTTTTTAATTCCATATTATAAAATAAGGATAATTACTTAGCGTTAGCTTCGATATAAGAAACGGCGTCACCTACTGTACCAATTTTCTCAGCCTGATCATCAGGAATAGAAATACCGAATTCTTTTTCGAATTCCATAATCAGTTCTACAGTATCCAGTGAATCTGCGCCCAGATCGTTAGTGAAGCTTGCTTCTGTTGTAACTTCTGATTCTTCTACACCTAATTTATCAACGATAATAGCTTTTACTCTTGATGCAATTTCAGACATAACTTTAATTTTTTAGTTAATAAATTGAATTATTTTATTTTCTTTGCGGTTGCAAAGGAATAAATATTTCTTGGGCTGAGCAAATATTCAGGCAAATAAATGCAGAATTTTGCACATTTTTTTGTTTTATGTGCACCAAAATAGAGATCATCATGAAGAAAATCGCAATTTTAGCTTCAGGAGAAGGCACGAATACTGAAAGAATTATTCGGTATTTTTTAGAGAAAAGAACAGCTGAAGTAGCATTGGTTATCGTCAACAAAGCACAGGCCGGTGTACTCAAGCGGGCTGAAAGACTGAGTGTTCCGTCACTTATCCTCACAGCTCAAGAATTTGCCGACGGGAAAGTACTGGAAACACTGCACCAATATCATATTGACTTTATTGTACTGGCAGGCTTTCTCTTGAAAGTACCTGATGCCATTTTGCATGATTATCCGAATAAAATAGTAAATATTCATCCGGCCCTCCTTCCCAAGTTCGGTGGTAAAGGTATGTATGGTTCCCGCGTGCACCAAGCTGTCATAGCTTCCCATGAAAAGAAAAGCGGCATCACCATCCATTATATAAATGAACAATATGATGAAGGAAATACCATTTTCCAAGCCACCTGTCCGGTATTACCCACTGACACGCCAGATACATTGGCAACACGGGTGCACCAGTTGGAATACGAATATTTCCCTCGGGTGATTGAAGCGACTATTTTAGGCAAAAATCTTTCAATCTAATACGAAAAAACTGAAGAGCTTTGCCTATCCGATAATTGACAGTCTGCACCGACACCTCCAGCGTGTCAGCAATTTCTTTATGGGTCAGTTGTTTATATCGACTCATAACATATACTTTTTGCTGTTCTTTAGGAAGAGCATGAAGAGCTTCCATATAGGCATTAAACAACTCCGTGCTATAACAAGAATCCAATGCCGGCAGAGATTTTAACTGTTGGCTCTGGTACTCTTCATATACCTGACGGGTAATATGGGAACGGGTGATTGAATTCAATGCCCTGTTCCTGACACTGGTAAATAAGAAAGATTTCAGCGACAAGTCCTCTACCAGCGACTCACGCTTTTCCCACACATACATCATCAAATCCTGCACTATTTCTTCAGCCTCTTCAAGAGAAACATACGAGGAACAAAACAAACATAGCGGCTTGTAATAAGAAGCATAAACCAGGGAAAATACTTTTTGATCCCCTGACCTCAAGGTTTTAATAATTAAGCGGTTATCATTAAGGTTCATAGGTCATTTTTAATTTAAGGTTACACAAACATAAGTATTTATTTCAAAATAAGAAAACAAGAATGAGATAAAATACAAAAAATATAAGTTTTTGTTTAGTAACCCGGTTATGATATTTGTATTAATAATGTTGACCGACTTAAAGAGAGATTAACAGAAACCTTAATAAATAAACCTTGATAAGTTAACCTTAAACTGAATGCCTATGCGAAAAATTATCAAATCAAACCTATTGGGTAAACATACCCAATTATCAACAAACCTATTATTTAATCTAAAAACAAAAATCTAATTAAGAACGAACCTCAAAATCTAACCTTATGAGACGAATTTTTACTTTTTTCCTGACATTCCTATTGGGAATGTTTGTAACAGCATTGTATGCACAAACGCATACAGTCAGCGGTACTGTAATAGATAAAGACGCTAACGAACCTCTGATCGGCGCAAACGTATTAATTAAAGGTACAACTATCGGAACAGTGACCGACCTCGACGGAAAGTATACCCTGCAAGCCGGCGACAAAGACATTCTGGTATTCTCCTATTTAAGTATGAAAACCATCGAGGAACCTGTAAACGGACGTACAGTAATCAACGTAAAAATGACATCGGACACAGAAACACTGGGTGAAGTCGTAGTGACGGCAATGGGTATTAAACGACAATCCGAGACACTAACCTATTCTGCGCAAACAGTAGGAGGTAAAGACGTTAATGACATCAAGAGCGTCAATATGATTAACTCCCTGCAAGGTAAAAGTGCCGGTATGATGATTACACCGAACTCAACCGGAGCCGGCGGTTCTTCCAAGATTCTGTTCCGTGGCAATAAGTCCATCAGCGGTAATAACCAGCCATTAGTAGTAGTAGACGGAGTTCCTGTCATGATGAATATCACCAATTCACAGGTAGACAGCAACTACGGAGGCCAGCGAGACGGTGGTGACGCCATGTCTACAATCAATCCGGACGACATCGCCCAAATCACCTTGCTGAAAGGTGCATCGGCAGCAGCACTTTATGGTGCGGTAGCAGCCAATGGCGCCATTATGATTACCACCAAATCAGCACAGTCGGGTAAAGTTTCCGTTAATGTATCCAGCAACACCACAATGGAGAGCCCAATGGTGCTACCCGAATTCCAGACTACTTATGGGATGAGCGACAACGGTACTTTCAGCTGGGGTGAGAAACTAAGCAGCAAAGCTCCAAACTATGCAAAAAAATTCTTCCGTACCGGATTTACAACGAATAACTCTATCTCCTTAAGCGGGGGTAATGAAAACATCCAATCTTATTTTTCCTATGCCAATGTCTATTCACAAGGTATCACTCCCCAGAATGACTACCGAAGCCACAATTTGAATTCAAAAGTAGGTTTCAATATTCTGAAAGACATTCATATTGATTTCACGGCCAAGTTTACCAACCAGCACATCACCAATCAGGCAGCTGCCGGCTATTTATGGAATCCGCTGACCGGTGTTTATCTCTTCCCTAGAGGAGAAGACTGGAATGGCTATAAAGAGAACTTCGAGGTATATGATCCCGCAAGAGGCTGCTATGTCCAAAACTGGACAAATACACAACAACAGCAATTCGGTAATCCATATTGGATGTTAAACAGACAGACCCCGATCACTGACCGTAACCGCTATGAATTTGGCGGAAGCATCAAATGGGACATAACTCCAGATCTGAATATCCAAGGACGTATGCGTTACGAAAGAGGAGAAGAACACTGGGTACACAATGCTTACGCATCCAGCGTAGGAAACCTTTATCCGATGGGACGCATGAAAGACAACCGCTATTTCAGTGACCAACTTTATGGCGATGTCTTGGTAAGCTACAACCATACATTCAATGATTTTTCTCTATCTGCTACCGCAGGTTCCAGTTTTACAAAAACCAAAACCTCTCATGTAGACCTATGGGGTGAGGGCTCCCAGTTCTCACAGCCCGGTTCCGGAAACATTTTTTATCCGAACATCTTTACTCCGAACAACTATTATGGCAATATGTCCACCGTGGGCAAAGATGACAACTGGATGACCCAAAAACGGCTGAACTCAGTATTCGCCACCGCACAACTTGGTTATCGTGAAGGCATATTCCTTGATATATCAGCACGTAATGACTGGTCTTCGGCATTAGCTTTCACAGAAAGCTGTTCATTCT
Organism: Phocaeicola sp. RTP21198st1_B8_RTP21198_201120; assembly: GCF_040929485.1. Classification (NCBI taxonomy): domain Bacteria; kingdom Pseudomonadati; phylum Bacteroidota; class Bacteroidia; order Bacteroidales; family Bacteroidaceae; genus Phocaeicola; species Phocaeicola sp. RTP21198st1_B8_RTP21198_201120. Next base: position 120,332 of record NZ_JBCOCI010000004.1, read on the forward strand.
TTTATCCCTCTTTTGGCGGTAGTGTCCTGCTGAACAAATTTGTAGATATGGGTAAGAACATTGATCTGTTCAAATTCCGCGCAAGCTATTCTATCGTAGGTAATGACGTACCTGTATTCATGAGTAATCTGCTCTATTCTCTAGGTTCTCAAGGTGCTATCACTCCCCCCGACAAAGCTCCGTTCAGAACATTGAAGCCGGAAAAAACTCATTCTTTAGAAATTGGTTTTGACGGTACATTCTTACAGAACCGACTGAATATCAATCTGACTTATTATAAGACCAACACCAAGAATCAGTTCTTCTCCGTTGCGGCTCCTTACGAATCAGGCTTGAGAAACCGTTATGTAAACGCCGGTAATGTAGAAAACAAAGGCTTTGAATTCAACATCGGATGGTATGAGCAGTTCACTGACCACTTCAGTTGGAGTACCAACCTAAACTTCTCTTACAATGACAATAAGATTAAAGAATTGGTAGATGACCTTCCCAACGGACTGACATTGACCGATTTCGGAGGTGCAAAAGTGATCTTGAAAGAAGGCGGCCACTACGGAGATTTATATGTACGTCACCTGATGCGTGATGAAAACGGCAAGCCCCTGCAAAACGAAAAAGGAGAGCCTATCGTAAGTGGTGATTCTATGGACGAACTGGAATACGCAGGCAATATGAATGCCAAAGTAAATATGGGATGGACGAACACATTCCGCTACAAGGACTTCTCACTATCATTCCTGATTGATGCTAAATTCGGTGGAAAAGTGATCGGTATGACCGAAGCGGCTCTAGACGGTTGGGGCGTGTCCAAACGTTCAGGTGAAGCCCGTGACGCCGGCGGTATTACAGTAGACGGAGTAAAATTTGATGCCGATAAGTACTATCGCACCACCGGTAACAATAACTTCAACAGTCCATACGCTGTAGAAAACTACGTTTATGATGCAACCAATATACGCCTTCGCGAAGTAACTTTCGGCTACACCTTCCGTAACCTGTTAGGTGCGGGCAAGAACCTGACCGCAGCCATCATCGGCCGCAACTTGTTCTTCTTCCACAAAGACGCCCCGATGGATCCGGACGTATCAGCAGGTACAGGCAATGGTATACAAGGTGTAGATATGTTTGCACTGCCTACCTCACGCAGTTTTGGTCTTAATTTAAAACTTAACTTCTAATGCTTGAAACTATGAAACGGAATAAGATATTAACATACGCCTTTTTAATGGCATTCCCAATGACCGTAGGAAGTATCTTCTCTTCCTGCACAGACGATTTTGAAAAATTGAATACCAGTAACATCCAGGTAAATCCGGCAGATCTTCCTTTTGCCGCACAATGTACCGAACCGATGACCTACTGTTATCCTCCTCAGCAAAATATGTTCCAGTTTTGGACCAACCTGACCATTGACCTTTATGGAGGTTACTTTATGACTCCCAACGGTAACTTCACCAACGGTGATATGGGAGAGAACCGGGGACATAGTGGCGGTATGTATGAGAACTATTATCTCCATATTTTCAACAACACCCGCCGCATCATCGCACAATGCGACGCCAGTGGTGAAAGAGGTCTGTCAGGCGTGATGCGTATCGTACAGGCTTACGGAACATTGATGACTACAGATGCCTACGGACCGATACCTTACAGTTCCATCCTGTCGGGCGAAAACGAAGTGTATTTCGAGTTCGACAGCCAGAAAGACCTATATAAAGCCATGCTTGAAGATCTGAGTACAGCCATTACTGACATCAGTGCCATGAGAGCAGATGAAATAGCCAAATTGAAATCCTTTGACTGTTGGTGCAACGGCGACAAAGACCTATGGGTAAAAATAGCCAATACGATGAAACTACGCATGGCGTTACGCCTGTCCAAACGGGAAACCGAAGCCAGCAACGCCGGAATGAACCTTAAGGCAATCGCTACCGAGGCTGCCCAAAACACCTTGGCAACAGTCAACAAGGATATTCTGATCGATAAAAGTCTTGAGAATGAAATGTGGCTGATGTTCAATTGGGGTGATTGTGGATTCAATGCCAATCTGGTAACTATTATGAGTGGAACCAAAGATCCGCGCCAACCATTATATATGACCCTGAATACCGGAGATATCAAAAACGAAGCCGGTACTACCACAGTAGCCGCCAATAGTCAATATCTGGGTATCCGTTTTGCCAGCGGCCTGCCTGCCAAACCAAACAGTTGGGGTAGCTTCTCCGGTTGGATTCAGGGAAACAACGGTTCCTCTTATTCCATGCCACTGCCTATCATGAAAGCAGCGGAAGCCTATTTCCTATTGGCTGAAGCAAAATTAAGATGGGATATTGGCAGTGAAAGTGTAAAGAACCTATATGAAAATGGAATCCGTGTTTCCATGACTAATGAATTAGCTTATCGGGGAGCTTATGCCGGAATCAAAGAATATCCGGAAGGAGCAGTAGACGCCTACATCAATGGAACAAGCACCCAAATAGACTATACAGATCCCATCAAAGCCGAATTAAGTACCCCGGCTGTAAATAAATTAAGTGTAAAATGGGATGAGAGCGCAAGCAACGAAGAAAAACTGGAAAGAATCATCACCCAAAAATGGCTCGCCCTATTCCCCCTATCCACCGAAGGCTGGGCAGAACAACGCCGCACCGGCTATCCACGCTTCTTTCCTGCATTCGTCAATGAAAGTAATGGAGCCGTAAACACAGAAGAAGGTGTACGCCGCGTAATTTATAGCAGCCAGGCTTATGATGCCAACGCTAAGGGAGTAGAAGGCGGAATCAAACTTCTGGACCAAGAAAATTCCAGCAAATTTGGCATCTCCGGTGACAAAGGCGGAACACATCTTTGGTGGGACAATGCTGATAAAGGAAACTTTTAAATGCAATATTTTAAGGTAAAAACTGTGATTTTTGTTTCAATAGGCATTTCATATTAAAGTTTCGGATAGGGCAGGCCGTGAGGTTTGCCCTATTTTTGTTTACAGCATATCACTTATTCTGGATACTTTGGGTTTGCGCCAGTCCTATACCATATCCTTTCGGTTCGTTCCGGCTTCCCGATACAGGGCAGTTTTTTGGCAATTACTACATTCTTCAAACATATCATCTGTCATCATCAAGCGAAAGCGTAAAAGTGCCCAAGCGGTATGAATAATCCGGCTCACCGAGCATAATTCGGGAAACATTCACTAAAAACAATATTTCCGGTTGATTTAATCGCACAAACCTACCAGATGTAAAACCGGTGAAGTGGAGGGAGTAAGAGTTTACGGCAATTGCCGCATAAGTGTTAATTTAACGCTTAACGAACTATTATCATAAATTAAATTGAATAAACTTTGCTGATTATCAAATTATTATTATAACTTTGCGATTATTCTAAAAAACGTTTGCCTATTAAGAACGTTTTTTGATTAGGAATGACAAAGTTATTTTATATACTCAGTTTGCTGATTATTAAAGTAGCAAGCAATTACATTAGTACACATTTATGGTCAGGTGAAAAAAAACTGAAGAAACGCGTATTATTGCAAACTTTGATTCTAACAGCCTGCTTCCTGCCCACTCATGGACAAGACAGTTTTTTATGTTTCCAAACAAATGTTCAAAAGAGTAATATCAGCATACACGAACAAAGAATGAAACATCCCGGGCATTCCCAAACCGCGTGTGTTCACTCTAAGCATATCGGCATTGGAAATGAAGATACCGGCAATGACCATGGAGCCGGAAAAACGAAATACAATAAGTCGGTTCCATTTCTCGCCCTGAAAACAAACATGCTGTTTGACATTGCTTTAATACCAAACATAGAAGTCGAAGTTCCCGTCGGCAAATGTTGGTCGCTCAACGGCGAATTGATGTTTCCGTGGTGGCTGTTTGATAACGACAAATACTGTATGCAAATATTATCCGGAGGACTGGAAACACGTTACTGGCTAGACAACAAGAAGAAACGAAATATCCTTACGGGGCACTTCGCCGGGCTGTATGCCGGAGGCGGAAAGTACGATTTGCAATGGAAAGAGAATGGCTATCAAGGAGAATTCTTCATTGCCGCAGGAATCAGCTACGGATATGCAAAACGCATTTCCCGAAATCTGCATTTGGAATTCAACCTCGGAATAGGAGTGCTGAGAACCTATTACAAACATTACCACGCCAACGATAACCATCAGACATTGTTGTGGCAAAACAACGGACGATATACATGGTTTGGTCCCACCAAAGCTAAAATCTCCCTTGCATGGATATTAAACCATAAAGTAAAAGGAGGTGTAAAATGAGAATGCGTTTTATCTTGCTTTCCTTTCTGCTTTTCATATCTTGCAATAGGCGCGAACTTACCTACTATGAAGTTGTGGGAGTCACCCTCATGGCAGACTGGAGCCAAGCCGGACTGGAGGGAGAAGACACCTATGGCGCGACGGCCGTTTTCTATCCCCAAAATGGAGGAGTGCCTCAAACCGTACTGATGGGCAACCGTACTCACGCCATCACCCGTTTGCCCAAAGGACATTATAACGTGATCTTATTCAACCGTTCATTCAGTGATTTCGGCGGCATTGCTTTCCGAGGAGAGAATGCTTTCCACACCTTCGAAGCGTATGCCAAACAAATAGAAAATCGTTCCGCAAGCGAAGTTAGCGTTACCTCACCCGAAAAGCTGGCAACCTGCGTCATCGAGGGATTTGAAGTGACGGACAACATAGAATGCTCACTGCACTTCACCCCTACCGAGCTGACAAGCACAGTGAAAGTGCAGATTAGCATAGACGGACTGAACAACATAAAAGATGCTACTTGCCGCCTTGGAGGCATCCACGCCTCCATATTGCTGCACAACGGCCAATGCGGTGAAAAGATGATTACACAGGAATTTTCCATAGGAAACCCGACCTTCCACGAAGGATCTTTCACCGACGGCACTCTTACAGGCGAAATCTGTGTTTTCGGATTTGACGAAGAAACCGACCACAGCATGAGCCTGAGTGCCAATCTAGTAGACGGAAAGACTAAGATAGAACAAAACTTCGATAAAGTGAGTATCTCAAAAGACACGGATGAAACAGGTGCCATCTACCTACATATAGAAGCAAAAACACCCGGACGAATACCTGATGTAGAACCTGAAAAAGATCCCAACTCCGGTTTCAATGCAGATGTAAACGACTGGGGGAAAGAAGAAAACACAGAATTGCCTTTGTAAAACAAAAGTATAATACTAATCAATAAAAAAATGAGAACAAAACATTTATTAATGGCGATAGCAACGTTGCTGGTGGCAGGTTGTTCGCAGAATGAAATTACGGAGGTCAGAACAGTCGGTAATCCAGCTGTCGGATTCGATGTCTACACGGGGGTGGCGACCAGAGGCACAGATGTTTCTACCACAACCATGCAAGGAACATGTGACGAGACCCATTATGGCGGTTTCGGCATTATGGGATATTACACAGGGAGTAAAAATTGGGATGAGGCTAAAGGAACCGTAACTCCATCTTTTATGTTCAATCAAAAAGTGACTTATGACACAAATGCAAATGAATGGACTTATTCCCCGACAAAGTATTGGCCGAACAACACGACAGACAAAGTGTCTTTCTTTGCCTATGCTCCTTATGAGAGCAATGTATCCGGAGGCCGTGTAGGAATCGTGACTTCCCAAATTGATGATACCGGCATACCTTCTATTGATTTCACATTGAAAGAAGCAACCAAAATTGATGAAATGGTAGACTTGGTTGTAGCTGAAGAATTAAACAAAACAGCACAAGATGAGGCCATACAATTCAACTTCAGGCATACACTTTCTAAAATAAATTTTAAAGCCAAATTAGGCGCTGACTATAGCGGATTGGACGGAACAAGCAGCTTCATCTATATCACTCACATGTGGATAATAGGCCAAAAGGGAGGGAGCCTGTCTTTTGATCAGACTAATAAATTAACCAACGAAAATTCTAAATTTTATACGAAGGCAACATGGAAAGACCTTCATTGGGACTATGAAAATGCTACAATCGCTGAAGGCGATTACAGTATCGAAAAGATCATGAAAATGGAAGAGAAGGAGATCACGGAAATATGGGCCGATGGTACGGAAAAATCCATTAAAGGCATCATTCTGAAAAAAGGGAACAAAGAAACTCCGGTAGATTTATTCAAAAAAGATCAATACCTGTACTTAATTCCAATCAACGATAATGCTGAAGAAGTTGCGGCAGACGGTGCCGGCGGATGTACAAGTGGCGATATTCAGATTGGCTTCCATTACGATATTGTATCCAAAACGGCAGATAGCAGCGATGACAATCCCAAATACGCAGTAAGCCATTTGGAAACAGCAGTTTCATTACCTGCCAATCACATGAAAAGAGGTAAATTTTACACATACACTTTCACTATTTCTCTGAAGGAAATAAAAGTAAGTGCGGCTAAAGTGAACGACTGGGGTAGCGTTACCGGTAATTTTGATGTAAATTAAATATTGCATAAGCCCGGATAAGGTTGAATGGTTGAATGTCCTTCTCCGGGCACACCAACCGACAAATTGAAATTGACACATAAATAAAACAATGAGAAGATTAAGAAAGATACTCTTTTTTATAATCCTTTCGGCATGGACACTCACGTCTTGCGAAAAGGATACAGGCACAGAAACCGTAAATGTTCCCATAGGCTTCTCCAACAATGTAACGACCGCCACAAGGGCCGGCGATATAAACAACGACAATCTTACCTCCATCGGAGTATTTGCCAGTCTTACCCACGGCAACTTTGACGCAACAGTTTCCACCCCCAACTTCATGTACAATCAGCTGGTGGAAAAGAAAAACGGCACATGGCAATACACTCCCCTGAAGTATTGGCCAAACAATGATTCGGATAAAATCAGTTTCTTTGCCTATGCACCCCACAATGCCACGGGCGTTACGCCGAGCAACGCAATCCAAAAGGGTTATCCTTCATTCACTTACACTACACCCACAGCAGAAGCCGACCAGGTGGACCTGCTTGCCGCCACCCCCATTATAAACCAAAACGGGGGCAGTGTGGATTTCAAAATGCAACACGCACTTACCAAGGTGGTTTTCAATGTGAAAAGTAATGACGACATAACGGGAAAGGTAATCACAGCTTTCTCCATTACGGGAGCAAAAAGCGGGACACTGGCTTTTCATGTGCCGGCAAACGATGACGACAAGGGTTTCGGTTGGACTTATCCGTCAACGGTTACTGCCGAAACATTTACCGCTACCACAAAATCCCTGTCCGTACCGGATAAAAGTACTCCGGAGGAAGCTATGCTATGTACCTACTTCCTGCTCCCCACAAATATAGGAAACACATTCAACATCACCTATACATACATAGGAATCAAAGGAACGCAAACCGTCACGTTGACCAATCAGCCTTTACCTTCACTTGACAAATGGCTGTCGGGGGCTTTCGTGAGCTACACCATCGGCATAGACAAAAAAGTAGTCACTGCCACAACAGAAAGTCATCCCACATGGGGGAATGGCGGTCAGGGATCTGTAGACGGAACAATTAATTGAATCTGAAAGAAAAACTATATATACATATGAAATACTCTTTTATCGTCACGGTATTATGCGGCCTCCTTGTCATAGGTGGCGCATGTACGCACGAAAACGACCCAGAGGATGGCAAAAGAACTAACCAGACGCCCCTCATCGTGAAAGCCACGGCAAGCAATTTCAATCATCTCTCCATATCCGGCTCCCCCTTTGCACGTACTCCCTTGGAAGACGGAGCCGAAACGCAGTTTAGTGCAGGAGACGCCATCGGCATTTTCGCCGTTAAAAATAATGCGATAGCAGATGCCGTCAACAACATCAAACTGACTTATAAGAAAACAGGCATTGACACAGGTGAGTGGATTCCTCCTGCCGGCACTTCGCTCTATTGGAATGAAGGTATGGACTATATCGCGTACTATCCCTACAAGGAAGGTGTCACGATAGATACCGGTAAAACCACGGACGAAATCATGACCTCACTAGTGGACAACGAAAAGCTGAAACCCGGAGCGGATCAATCCGGTTCCGATGAATATACCGCCTGTGACCTGATGACCGCCGTAGGAAAGGTCAGCGAGGAAACCCTGACTTTTGAATTCGAGCATCGGTTCGCATTACTGATATTGAAGCCACAAGCGCATTTCAAATATGTTCCACCCGCGGATGCAGTCTTCACCTATCGCAACAATGGAACATTATCAGACCTGACTGTCGATGTCACAGCCAAAAACGTGAAACTGAACAATGTCACTCCCTGCAAAATGGACGACGGCAGTTTCCGTGCCATTGTCCTCCCCACCAAGACAGCGACAGCCATAGCCGGGAGCTATTCAATAACCGATGTATCAACTTCCGGCACAAGCACAGACAAAACACTGACCTACTCATTCACCCCCTCCACAGCGTTCACTGCAGGATGCTGCTACACCTTAGAGGTGAAAAGCCCGTTATCTGCCATAGAGAAAACACGGGAACTCACTCCCGGTGATTTTGTTTTTTTCACGGCAAACAATAAAATAGAGATTTTCCCCGGAGATGGAGTCTTTGAGGGCAACACAATCCCCGACTACAAAGATGCTGCAGGGATGGTAATTACTTGCGATCCGGAAAAAATGACCGATCCGGAATGCAATAAGAAAGGATGGACACATGCCTATGTGATGGGATTGGAAAACATAGGAGCGGCTAAATGGGGAGACAAGGTAGATGAACCCGATATCCCTAATATGACAACAAACGATTTACTGGAGAATAACATGAATGGCTATTCTGAAACGCAAGTGATATTGAATGCTCATGATGATACTCAACTTAAGAATACATACAAAGCTTTTTTTAAGATAAAAGATTATCGGACGAAAAATAAAATACCGAATGACGAAAATATATGCAGTCCGTGGTTCATGCCGAGTATAGGTCAATGGTTCGATCTGCTCATAAATATAGGGGGAAAATCTCCGAGAACATTTGAAAGACAGTCTGCATACAGTTTAGAAACTCTGATATATGGAACCGAAACAAGAGAAAAAATAAGTAAACAATTAGCCAAAGCCGGAAGTACGTTGGGAGAAATTGTCGGCAACAGAAACATTTTCAGATGCACCACCGAATCCAATGTAGCGACAGATACCTGGATTCTTATTTGGCACTTTGAGATGCTCGATGGCGTTTTTTGGGAAAGAGTAGCTGTCAAAACTTACAGCAAGCTTTCCGATTCCGGATATAACGTTCGTCCTTTCTTCGCTTTTTAACTATCAAAAACGTAACTTCGATATAAGAGTTATCGTATAACTGATTAATAATGAATTAATTCACAAATGTGCTAATATGCCAATTATCATGCGGAATAGAGCGCAGCCAATTGGCATATTAGCACATTGACCCATTGGCAAATTATTCAAAACCATTCTGCAACGAGCGTACCAACGATGCCACCCGTGCATAAGGGGGGGGGCTTGTACCAGCTATCAGCCCGTCTGGTATTCTATTCCATAACCGCTTTATGCCCTTTAAGGCTCTGTTAAGGCGGATAGCCTGCCACAGCTTTGACATAAAGCCATGCTTTTAATGTGCCTTTTCTGGAGACTTCTCGGGAGAAAGATCCCATATCCCTTTTAATCGGTATGCAGATACTAAATTCCGAAGCCGGTACAGTGAACGCTAATCACATTAACTAAAGGCTGTTATCATACAGCCACCCCATTCCATCCATTATTCCACCTTAGTGAAAATGCCATTTCACTAAGGTGAACTACTTGCTTCACCCAGGTGAAAGAAGCGCTTCACCAAGGTGATATTTCGGATGCCGCCGGATAGAAACACAAATCCGCCTATGCTCTTGCCGGAAAACAGCTGCAGAAAAGACACACGCATGAAGAAAACCTGCTTCTGCCGTATGAAAAGCAAGCAGAAGCAGGACTACAAACCGTTTCAGTGGAATTCGAAAAGTATTCGCACGGCATTATATTGATTTACAACAAGATATGGTGACAGAATAAAATAATATAAAAGGGAAAAATGTTTTTTGTTCAAGATCGATATCCCTTACACTGACTATGAAATTAAAGACTTTTCACCTCGTATCGCTTGACTACCGAAAAAAAAGCCGTAAGTTTGCCTCTGTTTACATAAAAACGTAATATGAAACTATCGGCAAAGGAATTTGAATACCAATTTCGCTGTCTTTACCGTCCGCTGAATATGTATGCCCTGCGCTATACTGAAAATCTGGATGACGCAGAAGACATCGTCCAACAAGCCTTCTCTGATGTATGGGAAAAGCTTGTCGGAGGCACATCTATTCAAAATCTGAAAGCTTATATGTACCAAACTGTACGTAACCGCTCACTCACACTGGTAACCAACCGGCAAACACACTGTGAAACAACCGAACTGACAGACTTGGAAGATTTAACAGAAGAAGAACGCATCATCCGGTCAGAACGTGATGCTCGTTTATGGACAGCTATCGACCACCTTCCTACCGAACGGAAAAAGATCTTTCTGCTTTCCAAACGTGACGGCCTTACTTATCAGGAAATTGCCACCGAGCTGGGTATTTCTATAAAGACAGTCGAACATCAAATCAGTAAGGCACTGAAAACATTACGAGAAACAGCCATTAAAATATATACTTTTTTCTTCGGATAAAAAAATCGGCAAGCGAATAGGGGGATTTTGTCTTTTCCCTGTCTTAACAATAAAAAGAAAAAAGATCGCATGGAGAAAGAAGAAAAAGATATTCGTTTTGTAGCCCGGTTCTATCGGGAAAACAGGCTGGACACGACACAAGCCTGGCAAAAACTAGGTATCGGCAAACAGAAAAATAATTCTATCTTATTATATAGACTAATAACTATCGCCGCTGTCACTTTCCTGATAGCCGGATTCAGTTGGTGGTGGATATACGACAGGCAAGATTGGATTGTCATTGCCTCATCCGCACACGCTGTCAAAGAAGTCACGCTTCCGGATAACAGCCATATTACGCTGGCAGAGAATTCGGCCTTACAGTATGACCGCTTGGCATACGGCAAAAAAAACAGGAACGTCACTTTAAACGGAAAAGCATATTTTTCAGTCACACATCAAGAACAATGTCCCTTCAGGGTACAGACCGAACTGGCAAACATACAAGTACTAGGTACGCAATTCCAAGTAACGGCAAATGCAAATCAAACTTCGGCAACCGTAGAGTCTGGAAAAGTCCGTTTTTATAACAAAGAACAAAAAGAAGCTATCCTGACAAAAGGCATGTATGCTTTCATTAACCAAAAAGGACAAATGCAAATAGAAAAGCAAAGTGATCCCAACACTTTTGCATGGAAGACTCACGTGTTTGTTTATAATGAAGCCCCCTTGAAAAAGGTAGTAAAAGAACTAGAAGAAGTCTATAAGGTCCATATCGGCGGAATTCCACAAAAAGAGTACTATTTGACCACGACCTTTGACAATACTCCGATAGAAGACATAATTGAAATCATAAACCAAACACTAGATACAAAACTAGACATAACCCAATGATGCAATTCCATTCTAAATTTTCTTTTCTTCTGCTCCTTTGCCTCATGCACATTTGCATTGAGGCAAAAGGAACAGAACATGACGAACCCCTCGTAACATTAGATATGAAACAAACCCCCATCCGTAAAGTTTTAGCAGAAATCACCCGGCAGACAGGTGTAACCTTTTCGTATGAATCCTCTTTAACAAAACATCTGTTACCGATAGATATAACAATAACCGCCCAGCCGTTATCCCACTGTTTGCGCATTCTGTTTCAAAAACTGTCCGTAGAATATATACAATCAGGCAAATACATCATCCTCAAGAAAAAACAGAAAAACATTGTAATCAGCGGCTTCATACGAGACAAATCCTCCTCAGAGTCCCTTATAGGCGCCTCCATCTATGATGCTAAAAGCCATCAAGGAACAACCAGCAACGCCGACGGCTTTTTCAGCCTGACCCTGGAAGCCGGAAACGATGTATACCTGAACATCTCCTATGTAGGTTATGACAGTTTCCACCGTTCATTCATACAATTGGAACAAGACACGCTGCTTCCGGTTCTGCTGAACAGCCACCAGCAATTAGCCGAAGTAGTAGTGACCGGAGAATATACCTCTTCTCCATTAGTCCAAACATCCGATATGGGACATACCCGTCTCAACAAAGACCTGATCCAACAAACCCCGGTATTATTCGGAGAAGCTGATATTATAAAAACCCTACAGACCTTGCCGGGTGTATCGGCAGGCACAGCCGGATTGGCAGGAATGTATGTGCGGGGCGGTAATGGAGACGACAATCTTTATATGATAGAAGGGAATCCGTTATACCAGATCAACCATGTGGGCGGTCTGTTTTCCTCCTTCAACGCCGAAGCCGTAAAGGATGTAGAATTCTTTAAGTCCGCCTTCCCCGCCCGTTACGGAGGAAGACTGTCCAGCGTAGTCGATATCCATACAAAGGATGGCAACATGAAAGAATATCACGGAAGCGCCATGCTGGGACTGACCTCAGGCAGCCTGAATCTGGAAGGTCCGTTGGTCAAAGACCGGACCTCATTCAACTTTGCATTACGCCGTTCATGGATTGACGCGCTTTCGGCCCCAACCATCGCCATCTGGAACGCTACCAGAAATAAAGGAGAAACCCAAATAGTGGCACGATACGCTTTTACCGACATGAACTTTAAACTCAACCACCAGTTCAATGACCGCAGCCGCGGATATGCCGGTCTTTACTGGGGAAACGATTTTTTGAAGGGAGGAGAAAAAAGAGAAGGTGACAACGGATATGAAAGCAGAAACACCGGCAAACTGCGATGGGGAAACATCATGGCATTTACCGGCTGGTCATACGTATTCAACAACCAACTCTTCGGTAATGTGAATGCCGCCTTTACCCACTACTCTTCCACCTTGAAAGGAGACTACTACCAAGGAACAGAAGCCAACTACGTATCACAGGAAAGTTCAACCCAGAACCGCATTGACGACCTCAGCATACGAGCCAATTTCGATTTCCGCCCCAATGCTTCCCATCAGTTGCATTTCGGCACTCATTATATTTACCACCGTTTTCATCCCGTAGACGAAAAATCGTATTTTTCCAATGGTATGACCACCCAGACCAGACAAAACAACGACACTGCCCTACCTGCACATGAATTAGGCATATATATGGAAGAAGACTGGAAAATGAACAAAAGAATACGTTTGAACGCCGGGGTTCACCTCGGACTATACACCATTGACGGAAAAACGTACACTTCTCTGGAGCCCCGTTTTTCCAGTCGTTTCCTGATCAATCCGCAACTCAGCCTCAAAGCCTCTTATACCCGGATGAGCCAATATGTACATCAAGTCAATGAAAGCTACATCAACCTGCCCACAGACACATGGATACCGGTCAGCCGCAAGCTGAAACCGATGCAGAGCGACCAACTGGCTGTAGGAGCTTATTACACCACCGGCAACAAAATCTACTCTTTCTCCATAGAAGGATATTATAAATGGATGAAACATCTGATGGACTATAAAGACAACTACCAGTTTCTCCCTCCTTCCACCAGCTGGGAAGATAAACTGACTCAAGGAAAAGGACGTTCTTACGGCGTAGAACTTATTGCCCGCAAAGAAAAAGGAAAAATAACCGGATGGGCAGGTTATACTCTAAGCTGGAATGACAGACAGTTCACTGAGATAAATAAAGGCAAGCGTTTTCCTGCCAAATTCGACAACCGGCATAAATTCAATATAATAGCCAATTGGAAAATCAAGCCCAAACTGGAGTTGACCGGAAGCTGGACCTACGCAACCGGTAACCGGCTCACGGTTTCTTTCGAAAACTACCAGGCCGTTTCTCCCCAACATCCGTTTCCGGGAGGCAGCCTGGTTCCTCCTTATATAGATTCAGGCGGATTAGACTATTATACGGAACGTAATAATTTCCAACTTCCCGCCTATCACAGACTCGACTTGGGCATCAATATTTACCGGCCAAAGAAAAAGAACCGGATGGGAATATGGAATATCAGCATCTACAATGTCTATTCCTACATGGCACCCGTCAGCATACGCAAAGGATGGTGGTATAATAACGACTGCTTCTATACCCTGGGCATAGTTCCCATTATACCATCAGTTTCTTACACTTATAAATTTTAAATGATTATGAAACATCTGCTATATACATTACTTCTCGGAGTGTTCCTTACCTCCTGTTATCGAAAAATAGATTTGGACGAATATCGCACTACGCCCAAAATGGTAATAAACAGTGTAGTATCCCCCGACACAGTGGTAATGGCCTCCATCACCCGGACCTGGTTCTATCCAGACAAGAAGCCTTATGTCAATCTCCCTCACGCCCATGTGGAGCTCTATATCAACAATCAATACATAGAAACCATGCAATGGAAAACACTGAATAATCCCCGGAACCCAGACCAGCCGGATACCTTATTCCTTTCAAATACAATCCCGGCAGAAGGAGACCGGATAAAAATTGTTGCATCCACCCCCGAATATGGTACAGTAACGGCAGAAGATATCATACCAAAGAAAGTACCTATAAAAAACGCCAGTCATACAATAAAAAAAGGTAACGGAGTTTATCAAGGAACAATTTCCGACTATTTTGAAATATACTATGAAGTCACGTTTGATGAATTTCCGGAAAAGAACAATTATTATCTGGCCAAAATCACACAAATAAAAACGGGCTATTACGGTTACTACGAAACAAAAATAGATTATATAGATCCTGTATTCAAGGAACAGGATGCCATATTGGACGAAAGTATGGCATTCAACGGATTGGAAAAAAGAGGAGGAGCCCTCTTTACCGACCAAAGCATTAACGGACAAACCTATACTTTACAAATAAAAGAGACAACGGCAGAGTTAGACGAAACAGAACAAAGAATCATTTCCATCTATTCCCTTTCCGAATCCTACTTTTTATACCTGTTGTCCTTACAAAAAATTGCCGGAAGCACGTTAGAAGGAGGCTTGGGTAACATTGGACTAGCCGAACCTCTACGGGTTTACAGCAATGTGGAGGGAGGAACCGGCATTCTGGGCGGTAACCAACATTCGGAAACAACTATAACATTGAATAACCCATCTAAAAAATAATTGATTATGGATACATTACAACAAACTCCCGCCTTATGGTATTGGAGCGAACCCGCATCGGGATACAGCATTGAAGATTGCGAACAGATTGTAGCAGAAGAGATGCAAACAGCAAAAGCAGACTAAAAGTTCTGGCCACCGTAGGGGTACATTAAAATGTCCCCCTACGGTAAAAAAGAAATTTCACGCCTCAATGGATAATTCCCCCGCAAATGTTCAAATTCTTCGGGATGCCGTTTCAATGCATCACTGTCACGAGTCGGATCATACACCTGTAGAAAAGCCTCTTCCGGATCAGAAGAATAATCCATATACGGCAAAGCGGGCGGTACTATTTTAAAATCAGCCTGTATATGGAAGAAGTTACAAAGCTCCTCCAATGCCATCCGTGTAGCATTCGACTTTCCGTCAGCTGAATACCCTGCTATATGAGGGGTTCCCAAAAAAACTTTCTGCAACAAATCCGGGTGAATATCCGGTTCATTTTCCCACGTATCAATAACCGCATCACGTATCCGGCCTGTCTTCAGCGCATCAAGCAAAGCCAATGTCTCCATTACTTCTCCACGAGAAGTATTCACAATAAAAGGTTTCCGTTGCAAACCGACAAAGAAATCCGCATCCGCCAGATGGAACGTTTTATATTTCCCATTCCTGTTCAGCGGAGTATGAAAGGTTATTATATCACATTCCCGTGCCAGCACAGACAAATCCACAAATCCTGTTTCCCCCCGGTCCGTACGTGGAGGATCATTCAGCAAGACCCGCATCCCCAATGCCTCCGCCATACGTTGGATACGGCTTCCCACATGTCCTACCCCAACAATACCCAGACAGCT
This sequence comes from Phocaeicola sp. RTP21198st1_B8_RTP21198_201120, assembly GCF_040929485.1. NCBI lineage: Bacteria > Pseudomonadati > Bacteroidota > Bacteroidia > Bacteroidales > Bacteroidaceae > Phocaeicola > Phocaeicola sp. RTP21198st1_B8_RTP21198_201120. Next base: position 136,366 of record NZ_JBCOCI010000004.1, read on the forward strand.
TTCTTCCAATCTCACCCCCTTCCGGCGTTTCAACAATAATAATACCGAATGCAGGTACTGCTCCACACTGCCGGCATTACAACCGGGACAATTTTTCCATACAATTCCCGCCTCATCACAATAGTCCACATCAATATGATCAAAGCCGATGGTTGCAGTAGCAATGAATTTCACCTTGCTTCCTTCCAGCAGTTCGCGGTTACAACGGGTACGGGTACGGATCACCAATGCGTCAGCATCCCGTACATCCCCGGCGGTAAAACCACTGCCGGGCAAATACACCACTTCATCGGCTATCTGTTCGACAGCTTCATGTATATAAGGTATTTTATTATCTACAATTATTTTCATCTTTCAAAAACTTGCTTGGGAACAAAGGTAGACACTTTTACCGAATAATAATTGGCTGATTAGAAAACTTTGCATAGATTTGTACATTCAATAAAACAGCTGTTATGTCCAAGATTCTTGTAATCTGCTTTTCATCCATCAATAATGTGGCAATGGCAATCCCGGTCATTCACTCATTGGCTACGCAATATGCCCAGCATCAAATCATGGTGCTGAGCATAGACACATTCTCCCCCTTATTCGAGAATGTGCCGGACAATGTTATTTTCCGTGGAGCAGATTTCAGAGGAGAACATGCCGGATTAATGGGTCTGGGATGGCTGTACAATGATTTAAAAGAAGAAAAATTTGATGCCGTAGCCGCTTTCCAGCCCACATTCCGCAGCCGTTTTCTTTGCTGGCGTTTTCGTCTGGCAGGCATAAAAGCAGCCCACATCAAGCAGAACAGGCGGGAACTGCAAAAACTGATACGGCGGAAACATAAAATTTATACAGAGCAAGACTCCTTTTTTCAGCGCTGTGCCCATACGCTCAGTCAGATAGGTTACCCCATCCGGTTAAGTTTCCTCTCCCTTTTCGGAAAGAATAAAGGCAATATTTCCAGCCTGGCGCCGTTAACCGGTGAGAAGAACCAAGAAACATGGATTGGAATCGCTCCCTTTGCAACACATGTAGGCAAAATCTATCCGTTGTCAAAGCAAGAGCAGATCCTCAAACATTTATCTGCACGCGACCATACAAAAATCTTCTTATTCGGAGGCGGAAAAAAAGAAATCAAAGTATTGGAAGAATGGGCCCAACATTTCCCCAATGTCATCTCAACAGCCGGCAAACTAACCATAAATATGGAATTGGCCCTCATGAGCAATATGGACGTCATGCTGGTAATGGATGCCGCCAATATGCACCTTGCATCACTAGTGAACATCCCGGTTGTGTCCATTTGGGGGGCAACGCATCCCTGTGCAGGCTTTGCAGGATGGAATCAGTCTGCGGCAAACATAATACAGATAGACCTGCCCTGCCGTCCTTGTTCCTTATCCGGAGAAAAGCACTGTTATAGAAAAGATTATGCCTGTCTGCAAGGCATAACTCCCGAAATGGTAATAGAACACATAAACAAAGTCATCAATTAAATGAAACAAATAAATCTCATATATTATTCCGTTTTCTTTTTGTGGTATTTGCTTTCGCTTCTACCCTTACGATTCTTATATTTCATATCCGATCTTCTTTTTTATCCGCTCTATTATTGCATCCGCTACAGACGTAAAATCATACGCAATAATTTATCGAACTCATTCCCCGAGAAAGATTTAAAAGAGATTGTCCAAATCGAGAAACAATTTTACTCTTTCTTTTGCGACTATATAGTAGAAACGCTCAAGTTATTCTCCATTTCAAAAAAACAACTGATGAGAAGAATGACTTTTGAAGGACTGGACGAGATAGTGGAAAACATGAACAAAAAGAACAAAGACTTCTGTTTTATCTATTTAGGGCATTATTGCAACTGGGAATGGATTGCATCCTTGCCTTATTGGATTTCCAAAGACATATCCTGCGGACAAATCTATCATCCACTGTACAATCAGGCTTTCGACAAACTATTTCTAAGATTACGCAACCAGTTCGGAGGCGAATGCATCCCCATGAAAACGACTTTGCGCCGCATCATTGAATTGAAACGGACAAAGCAAAAGGCAATTATCGGATTTATTTCGGACCAAGCACCCAAGTGGAACAGCATACATCACTGGACTGAATTTCTAAACCAAGAAACACCGGTTTTCATCGGTACGGAGAAAATAGGCAAGCAAGTGGACGCCTTGATTTATTATGCTGACATAACACGGGTCAAAAGAGGATACTACCACTGCCGGCTCAAACCATTGTGCGATACCCCCCGGCAAGTACCCGATTTTGAATTGACCGATTTGTTTACCCGAGAATTGGAACAAACAATAAAAGCGCATCCCCAATATTGGCTCTGGAGCCATAACCGCTGGAAAAGAACCAAAGAAGAGTGGCTGCGCAGACAACAGGAAGAAACTAAGTGATTATGGAAAAATATGATTATTTGATAGTAGGTGCCGGTTTGTTCGGCGCCGTTTTTGCCCACGAGGCAAAACGAGTAGGTAAACATTGCCTGGTAATTGACAAGCGCAATCATCGCGGAGGCAATATCTACTGTGAAGATATAGAGGGCATCCATGTACATAAATATGGTGCACATATCTTCCATACCGACAATAAAGAAGTGTGGGACTATGTAAACAGCTTTGTCGAATTCAACCGATACACCAACTCCCCTTTGGCTTACTTTGACGGGAAATTATACAATCTTCCCTTCAACATGAACACTTTTTATCAGCTGTGGGGAGTAAAGACTCCGGCGGAAGCCAAGGCCAAGATAGAAGAGCAACGTAAAGAATTTGACCATATCGCCACCCCCGCCAACCTGGAGGAGCAAGCATTAAAGCTATGTGGAAAAGACATTTACCATCGCCTTATCAAAGGTTATACAGAGAAACAATGGGGACGTTCCGCCAAAGAATTACCGGCATTCATCATCAAACGTATTCCTTTCCGTTTCATTTATGACAACAACTATTTCAATGACAGCTACCAAGGAATCCCCAAAGGCGGATACAACGCCCTTATCGATGCGTTACTGGAAGGAACCGAGGTTCGTCTCAACACCAATTATTTCAGCAACCGCAATGAACTGGACGCATTGGCAGACAATATCCTGTTCACCGGATGCATAGACCAGTTCTTCGATTACCAATGCGGACATCTGGAATACAGAAGCCTGCGCTTTGAACATAAACAGCTGGAAACAGAGGATTTCCAAGGCAACGCAGTAGTCAATTATACAGAACGTGAGGTACCCTATACCCGAATCATTGAGCACAAGCACTTTGAATTCGGCACACAGCCCACCACTGTAATCACGTATGAATATCCCGATGATTTCGCGCCGGGCAAAGAACCTTACTATCCGATAAACGACAAGCGGAACACCGAAATGATGAGCCAATATAAAAAACTGGCCTCTGAGCGGAAAGACGTTTTATTCGGAGGCCGTCTGGCACAATACGCATACGCCGACATGGACGATACCGTAGCCGCCGCCCTCGCCTTATGCAAAAAGACATTTAAATAAAAGGAAATCCTTGGACTCCCCAAGGTTTTCCGCTAAATTTGCATGATATTCCTAAATTGACAAACAACATAGATAACAAACCAATGAAGTGCCTTCATATCATAACACCCGTAAAAGATTCGATTGACTCCACGCTTGAAACCGTAAAAGCAATCATGGAATCGGATATTTTGGTTCCTTTCACTTATACTGTCTATAACGATTTCAGCACGGAAGAAAATACCCATCGGCTGGAAGAGGCCGCCCGTCAATGGAATTTTCGTCTGGTCAACTTATCAGACCTGACCGACCACCCCTCTCCCAACTATCTACTGGTGTTACAAACAGCACAAAAAGAAGCCATCGAAGCAGATGCAGGATTACTGATTGTGGAATCGGATGTTATTGTCAAAAAAAACACATTGCAATCACTATACAATGGAGCATTGCAACAGAAACAATGCGGAATTGCAGCAGCTGTGACAACCGATGAAAAAGGCGTAATCAATTACCCCTACCTACACGCCAAGGGACACGAGAATCAAGTGTACCCGGAAAAAAAGCATTGCAGCTTCTGCTGTTCACTACTCACCCCCGGACTGCTGAAAGCATTTGACTTTCAAACATTAGACCCAAGCAAGAACTGGTATGATGTGACCATCTCGCACGAGTCACTGAAACGAGGTTTCCAAAACTACCTGTTCACCACGTTGCCCGTATGGCACAGGCCCCATAGCAGCCGTCCGTGGAAACAACTGAAATACAAGAATCCTTTAAAATATTACTGGTTGAAATATACCAAAGGACTAGACAAAATTTAACACTATTATAATGATATGAGCAAGACAGAGCGTTTGTTTCATCCCCGCACCTTAGTGATTCACCCTGATTTCAAAAATCTGGAAGAATTTATAGTATCCATTCCCGAACGTTTCCAAAGGAATGAAGGTACTGTTATTCACCAAGGGCGCAATGAATTGCGGAAAATGGAATACAATGGCAAAGAATATGTTATCAAATCCTTTCACAGCCCCCACCTTATCAACCGGTTTGTATATGGCATATTTCGTCCATCCAAGGCAAAACGCTCTTACGACCATGCAGAAATGCTGCTGAAAATAGGTGTAGGCACTCCGCAACCGGTGGGATATATGAATATACGTTCAGGGCTGCTGTTCGATAAAAGTTATTATATCAGCCTCCTCTCCACCTGCCCCTACATTTACGACAACCTGTTCACACAGCAATTCGACTACGCCGAGGAAGTATTCCGCGCCATAGGCAAAGTGACCGCCCGTCTTCACGAACACGGATACGCCCACAAAGACTACGGACGTGCCAACATCCTGTTTCAGAAAACTCCCAATGGCATAACAATAGAAATTGTCGATTTGAACCGGATGTACATCGGCCCCATAGATATGAAGACCGGCTGCAAAAACTTTGAACGCCTGCCGGCAACTCCACAAATGCACCGATGGATGGCAGAAGAATACGCCAAGGCACGGAACTTTGATGTGGAAAAATGCTTTGAGCTCATGAGAGCCTATAGAAGCGTACAGCCGGGAAAAATAGATAACCTTTACTAAAAACTAAATGCATCATGAACATTATAGCCGTAGTTGTAACCTACAACCGAATGGAACTTCTGAAAAGAAATATTCGTTGTCTGCAACAAAACAAGCCGATATCTTCCATTGTAATAGTAAATAACGGAAGCACGGACGGTACAACGGAATGGCTTGCCGCACAGGAAGGGCTGACAATAATCAATCAGACCAATGTGGGCGGTGCGGGAGGATTCTATACAGGCATACAATACGCTTATCAGGCGGGTGCCGACTGGATTTGGTGCATGGATGACGATGTATTTCCGCGGGCCGACTGTCTGGAACAACTCTTGCCGTATACCGACAAGAAAGATATCGGCATACTGGCCCCTCGCAGGTTGCTCGAAGGAGAAATATTCACCCATGACTTCCAGGCATACAACCTGAGCAATCCTTTTGTATCCATGTACAGCAAGAAACTGGCAGGACGGCACATCACCTCACCGACAGAAATTACGGGAACAGCTTTCGAAGGTCCGTTCATCCGCCGCGAAGTCGTTGAGAAGATAGGTCTTCCCAATAAAGACCTTTTCATTTTCTGTGATGATACAGATTACTGTCTCCGCACCATACGGGCAGGGTACAAAATACTCTATATACCTGATGCCCTGATGGATAAAGAGAAATTCTTCTCCAACGACACATGGAATGAGCGAAGCAAGAAGAAAAAGTGGAAACGCTTTTATCAGATCCGTAATTCAACTTATTTAAACCATCACTACGGACGCAACATAGCAGTGAAATATCTTCGCGGCTTCAACGGAGTAATGGGATATATTTTCATCGCGTTGTTCACCAGTCCGTTTGCAAAAGCCTATCAATGGAAAGATATACCCCGATTATGGAAAGCCTATTGCGACGGAATACATGAAAAACTTGGAATTATGAGTTAAAAAACGGCAACGCTCTTACCAGTTAATGTTTCATAATAAACTAGCATTTATATACTATATTTACAGAAAAAGAGTAAATTTGTTATATAATTAAATATCAGAATATTATGAGAAAACTAAGGATTACGTTATCTATTATAATGAGTTCAGAATAAAACAAATTCTTTTGACAATAGTATTAATTATCTCTAATATGACAGGTAGAAATCAATAATCATTGGTTATTTATGAGCAATTTATTACTATCCAAAATAGGGCACGTTATATCCGAATTTCCTTTGGCTTTTAAACAAACGAAAGAAGTCAAATTATTCATGACATTGCTGGTAAAAAACGAAGAAGGGATGCTGGAAGAGAATCTACAGTTCCATAAAGCGATGGGAGTGGACGGGTTTATCATTACTGATAATAACTCCACAGACTCAACTCCGGACATTATCCGTAAATACAAACAAAAAGGGTGGATTAAAGAAGTGATAGAAGAAAAGGCTACCAACTATGAACAAAAGGACTGGGTAGACCGTATGATTTGGAAAGCCAAAACCATTTATAAGGCCGACTGGATTATCAATGCCGATGCCGACGAATTATGGTATGCCCCTACCGGCAATTTGAAAGATGAATTATATGCCACCAATGCCAATGTGCTGAATTGTGAAATGAGAAGTGTCTATCCTGAAGAAGAAAAGCCCTTTTGGCAATGGGATAAGACTGTAAAAGCGGTAACCGAACCTGAAAAATATGACTTGTCACTCTATTCGCTGTTTGAGCGTCAGAACAAAAAAGTCATTCACCGGACTGCCGGTTACCTGCAAATTTCAATGGGAAACCATAAAGTAACCATGTTCCCACAAAACTCTGCCGACAGCCATATCCATGTATATCATTACAATATACGCGGCAAGCAGCAGTTTATGGAAAAGATGATAAATGGCGGCAAGCAACTGGAGCAACACAAGGGCAAACACGGAGGTCGCCACTGGCGCTACTTCTATCAGTTACATAAAGAAGGAAAACTAGAGGCTGAATATGAACGTGTTATCGGCAGTGCTTATTTTGAAGCACTTCGCAAAGACGGATTCATTATTCCGGATGTAACGATTCCTAATTTCTTTAAAAGATTAAAACCTGATATATAATGAAACATGCATTTCTGATTATCGCCCACAATGAATATCCGGTACTGGAGGTACTACTTTCCATGTTGGACGATGAACGTAATGACATTTATTTGCATATTGACAAACGGGCTACAGAACTGTTTCAGCAAATAAAAAAAGTCAAAATGCAGAAAGCCGGCTTTTATTTAATAGAAAATCCCATCGAAGTATATTGGGGTGATATCAGCCAAGTACAAGTAGAATATCTTCTCTTTGAAACGGCCTTATCACACGGTTCCTATGCTTATTATCATTTATTATCCGGAACGGATTTGCCCATAAAAAGCCAAGATTACATTCATGCTTTTTTCCAGCAGAATGCCGGTAAAGAATTTGTAGGCTTTTGGCAGGATGCCGCTCATCAGCGTGATTTGGAGCGCAAAGTATTCCGATACTATTTTTTTACAAAAAGGTTAAAAGATAAGGAACATCTGTTACATGGAATTACAGCATTAATCCGAAACCTCATATTAGCAGTACAGAAAATAAGCCATTATCGCAGAAAACAAACTTTTGAATTCAAAAAAGGAGGAAATTGGATAAGTATTACCGAAAACGCAGTCAAGTATCTATTACAATACAAAGAGATTGTATTAAATCGTATGAAATATACACTTTGCGCAGATGAAATATTCATTCAAACTATTTTATGGAACTCTCCTTTTCGAGAAAGAATGCATTGTACGAACAATGCCAATACCGGTAGTATGCGGGAAATTGACTGGGAGCATGGCAGCCCCTATATATGGCAAGACCATGATTATCAAACGCTTATTAACTCTAATAAAATATTTGCACGGAAATTCAATTCAAACCAGATGGGAATTGTCTACAAGATTCAAAAATTATATTTAAAACAAGTTCCCAAATGAATATACTATTTTATACTACCAATGAAGTTGCGCCACAATACGGAGGTGTTGAAAGAGTTACTGCTAATATTGCAAATGCATTAACTACTTTTTATAATGTGAACTGTTACTCTGCCTATAAATACAACATTGACAAATCCTTTATTAAACAGCAATTCGTTAATACAATTAAAATCAATTCTTATCACAATCTCAATAATTTAATCCAATTTATAGAACAAAATAAAATTGACGTCATTATTAATCAAGGAGAGCATAAGTTAACTAAGAGTTTAAGACTTGCTTTAAACCAGTCTCAAAATAAAAAATGCAAGCTAATGTTTGCACTCCACGTAAGTCCTGCCACGGAGATTAATTTCATCACCTTAGATAATCCTAAAAAAGAACTAAAAGAAGGAAAGAACATTAGGAAAAACATCAGCAAATTTTTATCCTTTCCATATCAAAAGATAAGAAAAATAATAAAACTACCTATTTTATATAGAGAGTCATATCATTTTGCCGATAAGGTTATCTTATTATCCTCTCATTTCAAAAAGCCGTTTCTAGAATACTCTCATTTGAAAGATGATAGTAAAATAAGAATAATCCATAATGCTCTTTCATTCCACTCTTTCTATGATTTAGCCAACTATAATCACAAAAAGAAAGAAGTACTTATTGTATCCAGACTGGAAGAAGAACCTAAAAGAATTTCTCTGGCTTTAAAGATTTGGAAGGAAATTGAACAGACCATACTCTATCCGAATGGAAGCTAAAAATAGTAGGACATGGGAAAATGGAAAGCTGGTACAAAAGTCTAGTCATACATTATGGCTTACAACGTGTCTTTTTTGAAGGGACAAAAAATCCGGAACCTTATTATAATGAAGCTTCTATTTTTATGATGACCTCATCTTTTGAAGGATGGGGGCTGACATTAACCGAGGCACAACAATATGGTTGCGTTCCTTTAGCTTTTCATAGTTTTGCTTCATTGACAGACATAATAACAGATAAAGTCAATGGGTTTGCTATCCCCAATGATGATATATCACTATATATTAAACAGATAAAGCTATTGATGACAGATGAAAAGCTACGTAAATCAATGTCTGCCAACGCTATTGAAAGTAGCAAGCAATTTTCCATCGAAATTATCATAAAGAAATGGATGGAAGTGATCAATGAATAATCACACTTTTATTTTTATCATACCAAATCAAAATTCTAATAATTCCATGCTCTCTTATATGCAATTACAAGATAATCAGTGCTATCCAAAATAAAATTTCATACCGTCTTAACATTATCCCCCCCTTCAAAAAGTCCTGGCTTCCTTTAGGATTCACCTGAAAAATCAAGGGGAGAACCTTTGTTCTTAAAGTATCATTTTATTCTTTGGATAACATCTGAAAGTATTCTTAATATATCAGCTCACTAGAAAGTTCGGAACATTTATACCCTCATGCCCTCACTACATTTTAAAACAGAATTTCGCATAACCTACTTACTGTCAGTTATATATTCTTTCCTGTAAGCTGTTCCGACTTGATATAAAGTATGGCATTTTCAGACTTTTTCCTTGCAAAAGTGCAATAAAGAGTGTGTACTTTCACAGAATGACGGATAACGAAGGCATGGCAACGGTGAAAAAGATCAAAACGTTTAAAAGAATTCGTTATCTTTCCTTCAAAATAAGACAATCAATACAGGCTATCTATAAATTCTTCCAATTGCATAAGCTTTTTCTATCTCCAGATTAAACCTTTTTATATGCATCTATTCTATCTCCATAAGCTTTGGAGTTATCTCCCAAGACTATGGAGTTAACTCCAAAGGCTTGCGGAGATAAAACAAACAGGAAGAAAGCCCTTAACCATACAGCAAGAAATGTTTAGGGATGCGGATAAGATATTTTAAGGATGAATCTGATTTTAAAACCACACAATTCCTTACGGATGAAAAAACTCCCCAATGTCCTTCTTTAAAAAAGTGAAACAATATATGACAGGAAGATATACATCTGACTATACATACAGGACAGAAATATGAAGTGAGGGCATATATGCACCCAAACTTTTTATGAAAATACAGGCACTCTTGAGAAATCGCAAGCGGCTGCATAAATGAAATTAAGAGAACAACCTAAAATTCCTGAAAAACGTAGTAAAGGCCGCCCTTTTATTAAATCTTCCCAAAGCCATAGATACCCCCCACAAACCACATATATTATAATGTTTATGCAATGAAATACGAAGGATGGTATGGATATAGCATTGCAATGCATTAATCAGCTCCGGATCATCCACATAATCGGAAAACATATTCCTCATCCATCTCAAGAAAAGAATAGTAGCGTGCAATTTATCTTTGTCATGACCGGCAGAGTTACTGATGTTTGCACCTTCAACATTCCTCCAACATACAGGCTGCCCCGGCAAAGAAATAACACCCCCCGCATGACGGGCAAAAGCAGCCCACGTAGCATCATCCGAACACCAAGCCATAGGAAAATGAACAAAACCACCTGCCGACTGCCATATCTCCCGACTGAACACGTACTCTACGGCAGCCGAATCTATCTTTCCCTGTAACTTATCTAGCAGCAGCCGGTAACAAGACACACTTCCTTCTTCCAAAGGACGATTGGCACGTATCCGCTTGTTTTCACCATCAATGACAGCTAATGGAAAACGAAAGAAATATCCTCGCTGATGGTGTGGGCGCGACAAAGCCTCCATGACACGTTCCACACCATCAGCCGGCATCAAATCATCATCCGAGAAAAGCCAGATAAACGGCTCTGCAGACAGCTGGATACACCTCTCCCAATGGGCCACCAAATCTTTGCCCCCCATATTTTCGCTAAAGCGATGATACACCAGATTTACCTTATTCTGATAAGATTCCACAATCTTATCCAATCTTTCAGGACTTGCATCATCACCTATATATAACACGAACTCATCTTTATGGGCCTGAACTGCAATTGAGTCGAGCGTTTCCTTAAGGAAACGCCCCTTGTAGGCGGGAATAACAATTGCCAATTTCTTTATTTGCTCCACTTTACAAAGACTGCATATCGTTCAACTTCTTGTAATATCCATTTAAGGCTATCAGTTCATCGTGAGTTCCTCTTTCTACAATGTCACCTTCATAAAGTACACAAATTTCATCGGCATTCTTAATGGTACTCAATCTATGCGCGATAGCGATAGTAGTACGCGATTTCATCAAACGCTCCAACGCTTCCTGAACCAAACGCTCGGACTCTGTGTCAAGAGCCGAAGTAGCCTCATCTAATATAAGTATAGGAGGATTTTTCAAAATTGCACGGGCTATACTGACACGCTGACGCTGACCGCCGGACAAACGCCCTCCACGATCACCAATCATCGTGTCATATCCTTTTTCCGTTTCCATAATGAAATCATGTGCATTCGCTATCTTGGCAGCTTCTATTACTTGCTCCATAGTGGCATTCTCTACACCAAAAGTAATATTGTTATAGAAGGTGTCATTAAACAGAATAGCTTCCTGATTTACATTACCAATCAGAGAACGTAAACTGTGGATGGATACATCTTTCACATTCTTGCCGTCAATCAGCAATGCACCCTCCGATACATCGTGATAACGCGGTACCAAGTCCACTAAAGTAGACTTTCCGGAACCGGACTGACCCACCAGTGCAATCGTTTTTCCTTTAGGAACCGTCAGATTGATATGGTTCAAGACTGGACGCCCTTCTACATAGCTGAAACTTACATTTTTAAACTCTAACTTATCTGTGAAAGCGTCCAATGGCAAAGGCTGCTCCGGCTCTACGATATGATTTTCCGCTTTCAATATCATATCAATTCGCTCCATACTGGCCAATCCCTGCGGAATATTATAAAATGCTCTTGAAAATTCTTTCAAAGGATTGATGATACTATAAAGGATAATCAGATAAAATATGAAAGTAGCCGCATCCATCGGAGCATAGTTTGTATTTAAGATTAAAGCACCGCCAAACAACAGCACGGTCACAATCACACAAGTGCCTAAAAACTCACTCATGGGGTGGGCTGAACTTTGCCGGATAATCATCTCGTTCATTGCATCGCGGAAGTCATTGTTTGTTTTAGAGAACCGAGCAGACATTTTGCTTTCGGCTATAAACGCTTTGATAACCCTTAAACCTCCTAATGTTTCATCCAATTGGGACATAATATCTCCCCATTGCGCCTGTGCTGTAGAGGACTGTCTTTTCAGCTTCCGGCTGACAACCCCCATTATCCAACCTGTCAGAGGTAAAATAAAGATAACAAAAAGCGTCATTTGCCAACTTACCGAAAACAGAGTGACAAAACAAACCAAAAGAGCGATAGGATTACGGATAAGCATATCGATGGAACTGGTCAACGAGTTCTCCACCACCGTAACATCCGCACTCATACGGGCTATGATATCTCCTTTACGTTCTTCTGAGAAAAAACTCAAAGGAAGACTTAACACTTTATTATAAACCTGAATACGGATATCCCGGACAATACCTGTACGCAAAGGTACCATGACAGCCGCAGAAGCAAAATAACCGGCAGTTTTCAACATAGTCATAAAGATAAGTATTCCTCCCATCATGGCAAGTGTATAGAACGCACCATTTGTAGCCACAAAATTGCTCACAAAGTAATAGGCATTATTTATGAGTACATCCTTATCCAAATTATGAATATCCATAGGAATGTACTCATAAGACTTGGTATCAATTTTGAACAGAATGTTCAAAATTGGCACAATCGCCATGAACGAAAACACATTAAGCCATTGCGACAGAAAGTTCAGTATCAATGCCCATGTCAAATATTTGCGGTATGGAAGAATATACCGCTTCAACAAACTAAAGAACTGTTTCAGCATAATTATCAATTATATATAATGCCGCAAAGGTAACAAAAAAGAAATAATCACCCAAGATTACCCCACTTTATCCCCTAATATTTGTTCATACACGGCAAGCCTTCTTTCCTGCATCTGTCCGGGGTTATATACTTGTCGCAAACTGTCTTCCGCATGGGTAACCAACTGTCTCTGCAACTGCGGATTACTTGACAAGGCTATGACAGCTTCTGCAAATCCGGCAGGGTCATCAACAATCAAGCAATCTTCACCATCCTTAAAATCAATGCCTTCCACACCCTTTGCCGTCGTTACAAAAGGTACTTTTGACAATACAGCATCTAATATTTTCATACGCATACCACTACCGATACGTATTGGAACAACAGCAACACTGCCTTTTAAAAAAGAGCCCAGATCTTCCACATAGCCTACCAGCTTCAGTTCCGGGTATTCGGACTGCAAACGATTGATACACTCTCCACGCCATTTACCAATTACTTGCAATGTAAACGAAAAATGACGTTTACGCAGATGCGGAATCACTTCGTGACAGAACCATGCCACGGCATCCAGATTGGGAAAATGATCCTCACTTCCCACAAAAGTCAGGCGTCCGCTTTGGACCGGAACAAAAGGCTGTTCCAGCCTGTCACCCACTTGCACCACAGCCGGAGAAGTGTAGATATGGTCTTTCCGTCCTATGAAGTCCTCCATAATTTTACGGTCTACTTCAGTCAGAACAATAACATCTTTATATTTCAATAATGCACTGCGCTCAAAATCCTTTGCTATATGAAACAACATCCTGTCACCGGCAGTCTGTTCCCTGAACAAAGTAATCTCCTTTTCATTACGGATGTAGCGGAGTTCATGATGCACAAAAATAGTCTGTACATTTTCAGGCAACAAGAATCCCAATGACAACAGTTCATAAAACTCTACTTGAATAATATCAAAACCTGAATGAGCCACCTGAGAAACATACTCCACATACCCCTGGTCTAGCGGCTGGAAACAAGAGCTGAACAAAGTACTCTTTCCCCGTACTAAATCCACAACTTCGCCCGTTTCATCCGTCCATATCTGTTGCCGGTTCATTTTACGGGTTACAGACGCATGTATCTTTTGCAGCCATTTATAATAAAAAGGATGTTTAATTTTGGGTAATCTGACAGTTTTAGTTTTAGGAGTATAAATAAAGAAATCCACATTATCCCAAATTTTCTTCAATGACTCTACATCTTGCATACGTCTCCCTGTTTCAGGATAAAGCAATACAGATACGGCCATCTTATGACGCAAATACTCCACCATATTAAAGAAAGCCTGATTACCGCCCGAATCCAGCGGATAAGGAATGTACGGAATAATAAAAAGAATTTTCTTTCTCATACTAATTGAATTTAAACAATAGTCTAATGTCTAATTTAATTTTTAGTTTAATACAGCAAATGCTATGTAGTGTATAATGCAAAGGTACAAGAAAGACTGCATACTAAAATGTTAATTATCGTTTCTTTTTAAAAGTTCAACAAAATTCCTGTTTTTTGAAAAAAAAACAAAGAAGCAACTTGTTTATTTACCTGTATAACATTACATTTGTAGAAATAAAACAAGAACTAACTTAACAATAGAGCATGAATGCACTTCCCTTGGTCAGTGTAGTGGTACCTAATTATAATTATAAACGATACCTCAATCTACGAATTCAGAGTATTCTGCAACAGACCTATCAGAATATCGAACTGATTTTACTTGATGATGCCTCAACAGACGGTAGCGAAGAGGTATTATCGGACTATCAAGACCATGCCAAAGTGAGCCATATTCTATTAAACGAACACAACACCGGAAATCCATTTAAACAATGGTTTAAAGGCATGCAATTAGCCAAAGGAAAATATATATGGATAGCCGAAGCCGATGACTTGTGTGAGCTTACTTTTTTAGAGAAAGTAGTTCCTTTAATGGAGAAATACCAACAAGCCGCCGTATGCTTTGCCGGTTCCAAGTATATTGATAAAGACGGTAATGTGCTGAGTTGCGACATGAACAAATGGAAATCTGCCATACCTCCATACGCCGTATTCAATGGGAAGACTTATGCCGAACATAACCTTTACTGGCGTGGTTACATAGCCAATGCAAGCTCAGCCATTTTCAGAAAAAGCATGGTAAATGTCCAAAATATGGAACAATGCCTGCAAATGCGCTACAGCGGCGACTGGCTGTTCTGGTTTTATATGGCAATGCAAGGAGACATTATAGAAAGATATGAAGTACTGAACTACTTCAGACAACATACCCAGAAAGTTACCGTCAAAGCTGAAAACAACGGAGGGGGTAAGAGCGAAGATATTGAGATAGTCCGCATTATGGAACAACACCTTACCCACCTGAGCAGATACAAACGATGTATACGGAGAGGAATGCTTTACAACCGCATTGCCAAATTAAGCACAACAGAGCAAGTAAAACTGCAATTATGGGAACTCCTCCGGCAGAAATTAAACGGAACGCGGAAAGACGGACGTCTGGAGCGCCTCAACCGGATAGCACGGCTATTCTGTCCTTTTGTTCTGACTATGAAACGAGACCGCCTTACTCCTTCCCGAAAATAGAATAAGAAACGGAAACTGCTTGCCCATATTTTCGGGCGGACTCACATGTTTGCCCCTAAAGTGAACAAATTGGCAGCCAATTTTACTTTTGGCATACCCTCTTTTGATATTTCTAAAATTCTGTTTACCTTTGTTGTTAATCATCCGAATTGATTCAAACAAATGCAAACTTTACTAAAACAAATGAAATATCTCCGTTCACTCATGCAGCAATTTGTAACAGCATGTAAGAATCAAGCTAAGCTTATCCAACAGTTTACTCTTTCTTTACTTTACTTATTTATCATACATATAGTTGCTTTACTTTTTTTCTTCCTGTTCCGGCTTGTCCTGTTCACCTCAATAGATTATCAGTTTCCTCCCGATATACAAAACAACTTTCTCATGCAAGCCACTGCATTTATAAAAGGGCTATGGTTTGACAATGTTATAGCTTGCTACATATTGCTGTTACCATTAGTCATTTTATGGATAACCGCTCTCTGCAACTATCACTCCAAGTGGGTATTCAGATTTATCTCTATCTTTTTCATTCTATTTTATTCACTGTCGTTCATTATTTCGGCAGCCAACATCCCTTATTTCTCCTATTTTTTTAAAACAATCAATTCTTCCATTTACAATTGGTTCGGATATGGAGCCACTACTGCCGGAATGGTATTGGGTGAGACATCATTCTATTTCCCTATTTTTCTAGGACTGATATCTATTCTTCTGCTGTCAGGAAGTGTACTACGGTTATCTTCTTATTTCTATCATCTCATCAATTCGAAATCTACTTCCATCAGCCCGATAAACCGCCTATGTATATTCGCCACCGGTGCTGTTTGTATAGGACTTTGTCTATTCGGAATACGGGGACGCATGGGATATAACCCCATCAGAGTAAGTCAAGCATACTATTGCACCGATCCATTCCTGAATCAGCTAGGGGTTAATCCTGTCTTTAATCTACTTACCAGCACACTGGATGATAACCGTAAGGAAAACCGCTATCTTCACCTGATGCCGGAACAGGAGGCAATAACCAATATGCAAAGTATATTGCAAAGAAAAGGAATAGAAGGCATCTCCCCCATTGCACGTGAAGTGAAATGCGCAGCCGTCCCTACACAAAAGAATGTTGTTCTTATTTTCATGGAATCGATGTCGGCCAACTTGATGGAGCATTTCGGATCTACCAAAAAACTGACTCCTTTCCTAGACAGCCTTTATCTGGAATCTCTCAGTTTTGACCATTTTTATTCAGCGGGCATACATACCAACCACGGAATGTATGCCACCCTCTACTCTTTCCCTGCCATCATGAAACGGAATGCCATGAAAGGAGCAGTGGTACCTGTCTATTCGGGGTTGCCCACCGTATTAAAGGATAATGGCTATCGGAACCTATTCTTCATGACGCACGAATCACAATACGATAATATGAACGCTTTTCTCCGCACTAACGGATTTGATGAAATATATGCACAAGAAAACTACCCAAAAGATAAAGTCGTTAACAGCTTTGGTGTACAAGACGATTTCCTATATCAATATGCCTTGCCCATTCTGAACAAAAGAGCAGAAGAAAGACAACCTTTCTTTACCGTATTGCTTTCTATCAGCAACCATCCCTCGTATGTGATACCTGACTATTTCAAACCACACAGCACAAAGCTTGAAGATCAGATTGTGGAATACGCGGACTGGGCCATCCGGCAATTCATGCAAGAAGCACGCAAACAACCCTGGTTTGAAAATACAATCTTTGTTTTGCTGGGTGACCATGGGAAATTGGTAGGAAGTCCGAACTGTGAAATACCACAATCCTGCAACCATGTTCCACTAATGATTTACGGAAAAGGCATCAAGCCCGAAATCAGACAAGAGCCGGGCGGCCAGACTGATGTGGCACCGACTTTACTCGGACTGCTGAACATGAGTTATACCCAAAACGACTTCGGCATAAATTTGTTAACAGAACAACGCCCGTATGTCTATTTCTCCGCCGATAATTTGATAGCGGCTACAGATACAACCCACCTATATATTTATTCTCCACATGACCGGCAGGAATTCAAATATAAGAAGCAAGGAAATGCCTTGCAACTTGTAACAGGGGAGGACAGTACATTCTACGTGATGAAAAAATACTGTTTCTCCACATTGCAGAGTGCGGAGTATCTGGTAAAAGAGCACAAGACTGTCAATAAAGCTAATGGACAATAAGGTGGGACGGGTTTCACCGCCTTGCCTTCCTTAACGGTCATACCCCAACTTCTCCTCGTTATAATCAGAGGCTATGTAGGTAGGACGGCCTTTGGTTTCCTTGAAAATGCGCCCCACGTACTCTCCTATAATTCCCAAAGAGAAAAGCTGGATGCCACCTAAAAAGAGCATGACAATGATCAAAGTGGGGAAGCCGGCCGTTTCATCACCATAAAGCACGGTCTTTATCAGAAAATAAATGGCATAAATAAAACTGGAGATTGAACAGAGCACTCCGCATACTGTGGCGATGCGCAAAGGGGCGATAGAGAAAGAGGTTATTCCCTCGACAGCCAGATTCAACAGCTTGAAAAAGTTCCAAGAGGAATGGCCCATCAGCCTGTCTCCGCGATCAAATTCAATGCTTTTCTTCTGATAGCCTATCCAGCAAAACAATCCTTTTGTATAACGCTCGCATTCGCGCAGACGACGCAACGTGAGCACACAACGACGGTCCAGAAGCCTGAAATCGCCCACATTGGGCAAAATATCAATACGGCTCATCCGCTGAAGTATACCATAAAAAGCCAGAGAGAACTGACGACGCAACCAGCTTTCCTCGCCACGGGTACGCCGTTTGGCATAAATGTCATCATATCCTTCTTCCCAATATTCCAGCATCTGGTCTACCAGTTCCGGAGGGTCCTGCAAATCAGCATCCATCACAACGCAGCAATCGCCGGTAGCGTAATCAAAACCCGCCAGCATGGCTACCTCTTTACCAAAGTTACGCGAAAGGTTGACATAATTCACCCGCTTGTCCTGCTGCCTCAACCGGCGGAGGCATTCCAGCGTAGTGTCGCTGCTGCCATCATTGACAAACAGGATTTCCCACTCATAAACGGCATTGCGGTTGACAAGCTCTATCAAACGTTGATACAGAGTGGGCAGCATCGCTTCCTCATTATATACCGGAATCAAAAGAGTCACTTTCTTCATATCATTCTTCACTATCATAAAGACTCCTCAAAGATATTACTTTTGTTTGAAAACAAACCTCACTAATAAAAAATTTACCGGAATGGCAATGAGAAACACTGGGATGGGAGCCAACGGACGGGAAAAACCCAACCGCAGAAAGAGATTCAACAATCCAATATGTATCAGATAATTTGTCAGATGTGCCCCCCCGAAGCCAAAAGCTTTCTTCCAGGAAGGAGGCTGCCCGAAAGTAAAATAAGCCGTAAGATAAAAGTTGGCAACAAAACTCAGCACATATCCCAAGGTATAGGCTACATTGACCTGAATGAATTTTTGCAAGACAAAATAAATGCCATAGTGCAGCCCTGTAGCAAAAAGGCCTACCATTACAAATCGCAGGAACTCGGGTATCTGTTTCAGTTTATTCATTTTCATTGATTTAAAATGCAAAGTTAGGTATTACTAAAGAATTATTCGTACTTTTGCGACAGTAAATATAAAAGACCGAAAAATATATGTCAGACAAGAAAAAAGCATTTTGGTTCATAGCCTTACTAAGCACACTTGTAATAATCCCCTTTTTGGGAGAAACTATTTTTTACTCTAAAGGGGAACCGCGCGAAGCAATTGTGGCATACTCGATGTTGGAAAGCGGCAACTGGATATTGCCTTTGAACTACGGAACAGACATCGCCTATAAACCTCCTTTCCTGTATTGGTCTATTGCAGCTATTTCCGCCATTTTCGGAGGGGTGAGTGAATTCTCGTCCCGTCTGCCGTCCGCTATCGCTTTTCTAGCTATGCAGTTCGTGTTTTTCGGATTCGTAGCCCGCTATAAGAATACAAAGACAGCAGTCATTACCTCCCTTTTACTGCTCACTTCATTCGAAGTGCACCGGGCGGCGGTGGCTTGCAGGCTGGATATGCTACAGGTTTCCTTCATCGTCATCTCACTTTGCTTACTATTTCGCTGGGACGAAAAAGGCTGCAAGGGAATACCTTGGACGGCTGTCGTGCTGATGGCATGCGGCACGCTGACCAAAGGACCTGTGGGTTCTATATTCCCCTGTATGTGTATCGGTATTTACCAGCTGATACGGGGACGCTCATTCGGCAAGACTTTCCTTTCCTTATTCAGAATCGGGCTGCTTTCCCTTATTCCATTGGGAATCTGGTTTTATGCGGCCTGGCTACAGGGAGGACAGCCGTTTATGGACCTGATGCTGGAGGAAAACACCGGACGCTTTGTCGGCAAAATGTCATACCCGTCGCATCACAATCCTTTATGGTATAACTTCCTGACCATTATATGGGGGTGGATACCTTGGACATTGGTCTTGCTTATTTCACTCTTCGGACTGAAATGGAATGAAATGCACCTGCTGCCCGCAGGAAACTCTTTCACCGGACGCATCAGGAAGGTTTGGGATAACATCCGCTCACAATCCCCCATACAGCTGTTTATCTGGATAGTGATTATCGCTATTTTTGTCTTCTATTGTATTCCTAAAAGCAAACGCAGCGTCTATTTGTTGCCTATCTATCCATTTATGGCTGTACTGATTGCCCAGTATCTGGAGGCGTTAATGCAAAAAGGGGCGAAAGTGTTCAAAATATCGGCTTATATCTTTGCCTCGCTCTGTTTGTTACTCACCGTGGTGTTTTTTGCTGTACGCTGTCAGATGATACCGGACAGCATATGGGGCAACGGACGTCATGCTGCCGAAAACATAGCGTTTATGCAAGCTTTGGAAAGCACGTCCTTTTCTATTTCCAAATGGCTGATTATAGTATTGCCGGTAGTGGCTGCCATCTGTACATTAAGGCTGGTTATCAAAAAAAGTAGTACGGGGTCACTCCTCTATGGAATCACCGGTTGTGTTCTTTGCCTGTTTGTCGCTTTAGACGGGGTATATCAGCCAACAATACTAGCTGTAAAATCCGATAAACATCTGGCAGAAGATATCAGAAAACAGGTGCCTGAAGGAGTCGTTTATTCATATACAGACAGAATGATACGGTTTTATTGTACAAATTATTATATGAATAACCAAATGCGGAATTTCACACTGGAAAATCCGCAAGAAGGGTATGTCATACTTTCTGCAAATGCACAAGAGGAGTTTTTAAAGAATTACAATGCAAAATATCAGCTGGAAGAGGTCTTCCATACAGATTACAGAAGTTGCGACTTACGCAATACGGTAATCATGTACAAGTTCAACGAGAAACGGAAATAGTTATATCCGGCAGATTCTGCACCGATTGGGACGCGGACTATATGAATTCCATACTGATTCATATAGTCCGCGTCCAAGTTTTACTATCTGTTCCCTAAATCATCATAAACAGTTTGCAATATCGCCTTACCCTTATCCAGACGGGACTCGTCAGCTTCAGGCTCATTAAAAAGAATACTGCCGGAATTATTATCAAACACCGTCACTCCTGTACTGTCCCTGAATGAGAACCCATTATTGAAACTATAAAAGGCAAAAGGATACTTATAATCACTTCCCAATACATTACGGCTAAACGTAAATGCAGTATGTTCCAGCCCCAGCTGCCCCAACAAAGTGGCTGCCAAATCGGTCTGATTCATAATCTTGTCCACCTGCATAGGCTGTTTTACCGCTCCACCTAACCATAACAAGGGAATATGATAAAAACGAGGCATCGCATTAGACCCCTCACGCGGGTAATAGAAACCATGATCGGGAAGGCAGATAACTAAAAGATCTTTCCATGCGGGAGTCTGCTTCAACCGGTCAATAAACTTACCCAGACATTCATCTGTATAAGCAAAGGCATTGGGAATTTTATCTTCCAGCCGGTGATAAGGAACTTCGAAAGGTTCATGACTGCTAAGTGTCAGAAACGCAGTATGCCAAGGCCCTTCTTCCTTCCGGTTTCTTAACTGATTATATAAATATTCAAAAGTAATATCATCATTCACTCCCCAGGCATTACTGGTCTGTTCGGCCAATGAAAAATCTGTATTGGCTGTAAGACGCTGATAACCGGTACTCAGCAGATAACTCTTCATATTGGTAAAGTTGATATCACCTCCATACAGGAAATCTGTTTTATAACCCACCTTGGACAATCCTTCAGCTATAGCAGGCAGCGTACGGCTCTTGGCAGGAATTTTCATTACCGATGCCGTAGGCAATCCAAGGTAACCGCTGAAAGTACAGACTGTTCCACGGTCGGTACGGAAACTATTGGCATAACAGTTTGTAAAAAAGATCCCTTCCTTTGACAGACGGTTAAAGTGGGGCGTCACATCAGGAAGACCGCCTAAAGGTTCTACAAAAGCACCTCCAAAACCTTCCATCAAAATAATAAGAATATTGGGACGCTTGGTATTCAGGACTTGAATAATACTATCCCCATCTGTTGTAGGATAAAGTCCGTCAAACAATGCAGCCCGCTTCTCTTCATCAAAGAAATTGAACTCTGATGCAAAATCCTGGGATTTACCCATAGAAGACAACAAACTGAAATCGGGATTGACCGCCGAATGATTCAAGAAAGGTTCGTTGCTGAAATATACTTGCCCTATATTAGAAGTGGATTCCGTTACACCACCACGTATAATGACGAAAAGCACACCTCCTAATAACAGCATTCCCGCAGTTCCCGTTATCCGTTTCCGGGTGGCAGTCAAAACGGAAGGCGTGATTTTCAGCAAGACCCAACTATTCAGAGCTATGAGTAACAAGATGGCAAGAACCCTCAGCAAGATAAATCCAACGGAAACACTCGCCAAAGCTTCCTTCGGTGAATCGATATAAAGAAAAACAGATGCGTCCAGTTTAAATCCCCAAAATGTATATAATGCCATATCTACCACAAAAATGATAGAAATAAGCGCGGCGGCCAAAATATAATACCCGTAAAGTATTTTTTTCAAAGGGAATTTCCTAAACCAAATACTTATCAGTACCAACAAGAATGGAAATGCAGTAAGATATCCCGCCGTAGCGGCATCAAGACTGGCTCCATGAACCATTACCTGCATATAATCGGCAAACCCGAATCCTTTTTCAATGGAACCATTATAGAGCATGAATAATGGTTTCTGTAGAATAAATATCAGTAAGACCGTAAAAAAGTACAAGCTGATATAAGCAATCCTCTTTTTCATATCTTCAGTTCTTTATTATTTCCGTCCGAAATCAGCCGGGACCTCTCCCCATCGGTCGGTTTCCCACTTCAATAAAGGTGTGGTATATTTATTTTCTTTCAGCCAAATTTCGGCCCGTTCTATCATTTGAAAAAGTTTCTCTGTCTGAGGAGTCCGTTCCAGTTTAGTTTTACATTTCTTCTGCTTCACCCAACTCAACGCATTACGGCTGTCCGAGTAAACAGGCATATTGATATTTTTCTGCTTCATCAACGCCAAAGCATGGACAATGGCAAGAAACTCTCCAATATTATTCGTTCCATAAACAGGACCGAAATGAAAAACCTCCTGTCCGGTAAGCAAATAAACGCCCCGATATTCCATCGGTCCGGGATTTCCACTGCAAGCAGCATCCACAGCCAGGCAGTTCATATCAAAGTTCTCGGGAAGTTGTTTAGGAACATCTTCTTTTTTAACAGCATTCTTACCTATATAATGGAAAGCGGAAGAAGCCAAGGCGTGTTCCGCCTCCTCTTTGGTCTCGAATGACTTGTATTGTGCGCCATCGTAACCTTTTATCTGTAGCTGGCAGTCAGTCCAAGAGTCATAAACTCCCGGATTGACGCCTTTCCATACTACATAATATTTCTGTTTCTTTACCATTTACATACGTTCAGGCACTTCAATACCCAGTAGGCCCATTGCTGTCTTTACAATCTTACCCACATTAGCACTCAATGCCAGACGGAAGACTTTCAACGCTTCATTTTCTTCACGCAGAATACTAAAATCATGATAGAACTGGTTGTATTCTTTCACCAAATCGTATGCATAGTTTGCTATAATGGAAGGATTATAGTCTGAGCCTGCCTGCTTGACAACCGATTTAAAATCAGCCAGCATCTGAATCAAACCTTCTTCTTTTGCGCTCAGTTCCAAACCTGCTGGAATGATTTCGGGAATAACGATACCTGCTTCAGCCGCTTTGCGTAATACAGACTGGACACGGGCATACGTATACTGAATGAAAGGTCCTGTATTGCCATTGAAATCTATCGATTCTTTCGGATTGAAAGTCATATTTTTACGTGCGTCCACCTTCAGAATAAAATATTTCAAAGCGCCCAAACCAACAATACGGGCAATATTGTCGGCTTCTTCTTGAGTCAGACCGTCCAATTTACCTAATTCAGCAGAAGTTTCCTTAGCAGTTTCAATCATTGCTTCCATCAAATCATCCGCATCCACTACTGTACCTTCACGACTTTTCATTTTGCCCTCGGGCAGCTCTACCATACCGTATGAGAAATGAACCAATCCTTTGCCCCATTCAAAACCCAATTTGTCCAACAAGATAGAAAGTACCTGGAAATGATAGTTTTGTTCATTACCCACTACATAAATCATCTTGTTGATGGGGTAATCCTGAAAACGTAATTTGGCAGTACCAATATCCTGGGTCATATAAACAGAAGTACCGTCACCGCGAAGAAGCAACTTATGGTCCAGTCCTTCGGCAGTCAAATCAGCCCATACAGAGTTATCCTCTTTCCGGTAGAAGAAACCTTTTTCCAATCCTTCCATCACTTTCTCCTTACCTTCCAGATAGGTATTCGATTCATAATAAATTTTATCGAAACTAACTCCCATCATCTTATACGTTTCATCGAATCCGGCATATACCCAGTCATTCATCTTCCTCCACAAGGCACGGATCTCAGGGTCATTCGCCTCCCACTTACGGAGCATCTCGCGAGCTTCCAGCATCAGAGGAGAGTTTGCCTCTGCCTTAGCTTTAGCTTCTTCTTCATTCAAGCCTTCAGCCTGGTACTGAGCTGTCAGTTCCTTTACCTCAGCCTTGTAATGCTTGTCAAAAGCTACATAATAGTCACCAATCAAATGGTCCCCCTTCTTGCCCGATGATTCAGGTGTTTCACCGTTACCATATTTCAACCAGGCCAGCATGGACTTACAGATATGGATACCACGGTCATTCACAATATTGGTCTTGACCACCTTATTGCCATTTGCCGCCATGACATTTGCCAAGGCATTTCCCAACAGGTTGTTACGGACGTGACCCAGATGAAGCGGCTTGTTTGTATTGGGAGAAGAATACTCAATCATCACCAACGGAGAGTTTTCCGTAGCCTTTTCAATACCGTATTCGGGAGCAGCCTGAATAGAATTCAAGAGTTCAATCCAACAATCCGAAGCAATTGTCAAATTAAGAAAGCCCTTCACTGCATTGTAGGCTGAAACCAATTCGGGAGCATGCTCTTTCAGGTATCCGCCTATTTCCTGTGCGGTCTGTTCAGGAGCTTTCTTGGACATTTTCAGAAAAGGGAAAACAACCAAAGTAAGATGTCCTTCAAACTCTTTCTTAGTCTTTTGCAGTTGTACCATTTTTCCGGGTACATCCTGTCCGTACAACGTTTTGATAGCGCTGATAATGGACGTGGTGAGTTTTTCTTCTATATTCATAATATGTACGTACACTTATTTGTTATTGAGTTGCAAAGATAGACATTTTAGGCGAAATCTTTCCTATCTTACTTTAATTTACTATCTTTCCTCTCCGCAAACTATATCCTTTTAACTAAAAAAATAAGTATCAAAAAGTCAAAAGTCACTATTTTATCGAATAAGAATAAGAGGACAACTTTCACTAATCAAGAGAATTCCACTTTATAAAAAGCTAAATTATCTGCATAAACATACAATGACTAATTAAATATGTCCAACAACACATTCCCAGTTCATTAGAAATATAAAAATACATTGACTACAAGAATTAATTCAACACGAAATTACATAAACACTTGATTGATAAAACAATATTATATATTAAATCCACATTAAAACAAGACAAACACTATTTTGATAAAGTTAAGAAAAACCGTATATTTTTATCCTAAAGAAAGGACTTCGTAAAAAATATATTAAAATATATTATCCTATTTAAATCAAAATACATATATTTGCGGTCATTATTAAATAATGCAATTATAAGAATGCAAGCAAAAAGAAATCCTAATGCAGTTGAATAGTAATAAAACCACTATGGAAAACGACACAATGATACAAGAAATTGCATTTACAATTTAAAAAAGAGAGTTCAATACATAATGCCTGAAATATGGCAATTTATAAACCCCTAATTAAAGCCAAGTTTATATGAGCAGATTTTCTTCATTATTATGTAGCTTGCTATTCTGCATGATTACATATGCACAGGAAATTACAGTAACTGGTAAAGTCACCGCAGGAGGCGAAGAAATGCCTGGTGTCACAGTAGCTGTAAAAGGACAAACTCGCGGTACCATCACTTCTACCGATGGCAGCTACCAGATTCAGGTTAACGGCAATGAAAGCCTGATCTTCTCTTTTGTAGGTTACGAAACAGTAACTATACCGGTAAACAAACGCAAAGTTATTAACGTAGAATTGAAGGAAACAACCCAAATGGTAGATGAAGTAGTTATAACCGTTCCTTACGGTACTGCCAAAAAATCCACATTTACAGGGTCTGCAAGCTATATTGCCGCCGGCACTATTGAAAAAGCACAGGTCAGTAGTGTGTCAAAAGCATTGCAAGGAACTGTAGCTGGTTTACAGTCTTTTTCCTCCAGCGGTCAACCCGGATCAGACGCAACTATCCTGATTCGTGGAGTTGGTTCTGTAAACGCTTCAACCAATCCCCTCTATGTGGTCGATGGTGTTCCTTACGATGGTGCTCTTTCCTCCATAGCATCTTCAGATATTGCGTCAATCACTGTATTAAAAGATGCAGCTTCCGCTGCATTGTATGGCTCACGTGCAGCAAACGGCGTAATTATGATCACCACCAAACAAGGAAATAAAGATAGCGCACCCACCGTTGAATTATCTGCTAAATATGGTTTTTCAAGCCGTGCACGCGCAGACTACGACCAGTTGAATACAAACCAATATTATGAATTATATTGGGAAGCCATGCGTAACTATCGTATGGACAACGGTTACTCTGCCGAAGAAGCTGCAGCATGGGCATCAAGCAATGTTACAGGCAATCTAGGCATCAACCCTTATGGCAGTGCTTACCCTGAGCCAATCGGCCATGACGGAAAACTGGTAGCAGGCGCCAAACCATTATGGAACGACAGCTGGGACGACGCCCTTTCACAAGATGCACACTATACAGATTTAAATGTACGCGTAAGTGGTGGTAGCAAAACCTCCAAATATTTTGTTTCAGCAGGTTACATGGATGATCAAGGTGCTTATATCTGCTCTGGTTTCAAACGCTATACTCTCCGCGCCAACGTGACTTCAGATATCCGCAAATGGTTACAGATCGGATTGAATGTATCAGGAACTCATTCTGTTCAAGACTATCCCAAGCAAGATGACTCAACAATCTCCAATGTGGTCATGTTTGCCCGTTCATTGCCATCATTCTATCCAGTGTATCAACGTGACTTGGCAACTGGAGCATATTTATTGGACGAAAATGGTAACCGTATGTTCGATTATGGTGAGTATCGTCCTAACTCGTATGCAAAATATAATCTGCTGGCTTCCATGCCACACGATAAAAGCGAGATAAAACGCGATGCTGCTTCTTTACGTGGCTTTATCCAAATAACTCCTATCGAAGGACTTTCTTACAAAATGTCTTTGAATATTGACTATAATAACAAAACAAATCATGACTACACCAATCCTACTTACGGTACAGGTTCTATCAGTGGTGGCAGCGTAAGCAAATACAACTACCGCACTACAGGCATGACTTTTAATAATGTCATTAATTATCAACACACGTTCAATGATGTACATGATATCCGTGTGATGGCCGGTCAGGAGTACTATGAATATAACACTTCCAATTTCGGCGGAAGCCGCAGCAAAGTCATCATGGATGGATTCTATGAGCCCGACGCAGCTTCCTCTTTAGGTGATTTTGGCGGAAACAGCGACCAATACAAGCTGTTAAGTTTCTTTGGAAGTGCTGAATACTCGTACGATCAAAAATACTTCTTATCGGCTTCTGTCCGTTCTGACGGTTCTTCCCGTTTCCATCCGGATCATCGTTGGGGTACTTTCTGGTCAATAGGCGCATCTTGGAAAATTATGCAGGAAGAGTTTATGAAGGACACATCAGACTGGCTATCTAATTTATCATTGCGTGCCAGCTACGGAGCGCAAGGTAATGACCAGGTAGGTTATTATGCGTATCAGGCGCTCTATTCCATACGTAATAACCTCGGTGAATCCGGTTTGCATGCTTATCGTCTGGCAACTCCTAATTTATCATGGGAAACCAATCTAAATACTAATATCGGCTTGGATTTTGGTTTCTGGAACAATCGCCTAAGTGGTACAATCGAATACTTTGAACGTCGTTCCAAAGATTTATTATTCTCTAAAGACTTAGTTCCATCTTCAGGTTTCTCAAGTATGGACGAAAATATTGGTGCCATCAAAAATTATGGATGGGAATTCCAAATCTCAGGATATCCTATCATGACTAAAGATTGGAAATGGAAACTTTCTTTTAATGCTACTACCTATAAAAACAAAATAACCTCATTACCTGCCGAAGAAATGTGGAGTGGCAACAAGAAATGGGTAAAAGGAGGATCGTTATATGACTTCTATTTAGTAGAATGGGCTGGTGTCAATCCTGAAAATGGTAATCCCATGTGGTATCGTTACAATACCAACGGAGAAAAAGTAACCACAGAAGACTATTCATCAACCACACCGGACGACAAAGTAAAATGTGGCAATTCACTACCAGACTGGACTGGCGGTCTTCAATCAGATCTTTCATTCAAAGATTTTACATTATCATTCTTATTCTCTTATTCCATTGGTGGTAAAATCTACAATGGGGATAAAGTTTCATTGATGAGCCAAGGACCTACAGGTACCAGTTGGAGCGTAGATATGTTAGACCGTTGGACTCCTGAAAATCCCTATACCGATGTACCACGTCTGACTACTTCTCCCAAAAGCTCATGGACAAACTCTTCAAATCGGTTCTTAGTTGACCGTTCATACTTACGTCTGAAGAATATTACATTCTCTTACAATCTGCCGAAGTCATTGCTGAACACATTGACACTGAAAGATGCAAGCATATTTTTTCAAGCAGAAAATATGCTGACATTAGCCAAACAACAAGGTCTAGACCCAGAGCAAACTTTCGGAGGCTCTACTTACTATCGTTATCCGGCAATGAAAACTATTTCATTCGGTATCAATGTGAAACTTTAATACAGAAAGAAGAATATGAAAACTATTTTTAAATATATATTTTCAGTCGCACTGGGAAGTATAATGCTCACTTCCTGCGATTTGGGTACAATTCCTACAACTTATGTAGATGCCGGTTCTGTTTTCGGTAAAACAGGAGATGCCGAAAAAGTACTTAATGGTGGTTGGAACTACCTGATGGAAACTTTCAATTCTTACGCCAACCCTGGCTATGGAGCAATGTTACGTGCAAATGATGCAATGGGTTCTGACGTAGTACTAAACACCAAATATGGTTTTAGAGCACACAATGAATTTACCGCTATTTATGGAAAAGGGGGCACAAATACCCTAAGCTGGCTTTTAGCATACCGTGTTATTAATGACTGCAATGGTGTATTAGATAATATTGATGCTGCTGAAGGCACACAAATTGACAGAAATCGAATCAAGGGACAAGCGTTAGCCTTACGTGGTTTTCTATATTTACATCTAGCTTCTTGTTATTCTTTTGCCATTGATAAAGATCCAGATGCTGTATGTGCACCTATCTATACACAATCAACAGATGAAACAATTGCAGCTGAAGGAAAACCTGCATCAAGTGTCAGTGAAGTATATGCGCAATCTATCAATGATTTAGAAGAAGCATTAGAACTTATTCCCGAAACTTATGTACGTGACGCCAAACACAAAATTGATAATGAAGTTGTCCTAGGTATTCTCTCACGTGCCTGTCTTTATGCTCGTCAATGGGAAAAAGCTAAAACTTACTCAGACAAATTGTTAGCTAAAAACAATTATCTAATGACTGAAAGTGAATATAAAGCTGGATTCAATTCTGTAGACAATAAAGAATGGATTTGGGGGCATGCTCAAACCAACGATCAAAGTAATGCCAGTTATCAGTTTCATTATTTAGATACTACAACTAAAGGATCATACTATTATAGCTTCAATGTAGACCCTTACTTCCGTGATTTGTTCGAAGATGGTGATTATCGTAAAGATATGCTGTTCTGGGCTACAGATCCAGGAGCTGACGTTGAATCAGCAGCCTATGTATGGATGCGTAACTCTAAATTCAGATTCCGCGATATCGAAAACCAACTTGGTGATATCGTATTGATGCGCGTTGCTGAAATTTATTTGATAGATGCAGAGGCAAAAGCACATCTGAATGACCCAGATGCAATTAACAAATTAAATGATTTAAAAACAGCCAGAGGAGCAAAAACTATTAATACAAATCTTTCACAACAGGATCTATTGGAAACAATTTGGTTAGAACGCCGCAAAGAATTATGGGGTGAAGGATTCAGTTTGATAGACATCATCCGTAACCAACAGGCTGTAGTCCGCAAAGCATATCCCGAAGGTCCCATTGACTATATTTACACTGATGAAAACGGACAAACTCACACACTTAAGAAAAAAACTCAAGGACATCGCTTCTTCAATTTTCCCGATAAAAGTGCGTTCTGTCCAAATAGTAAATATTATTTATACAGAATTACAGATGCAGAAGAACTAGCGAATAAGAACCTTTACAAAGATCATCCTAAGCTCTCAATTTATACAGAATAACAGCAAACTCTAACAAAGTGAAAAACCGTAGCAAATGAATTGTTACGGTTTTTTTATTTTTTTCCGGACAGATTAAGGAAAGACATACCTAAACAATCCTATAGAAGAAATTCCTAATCACGTTTTTTAATATGACCGGGAGTTTCCTGTTTTATTTCTTTTTCAAATCCTCAAGAGAAACCAATTTATAAAGCTTGTCACTAGGACGTACCTTATCGGGGACTTTAAAGGATACATGTTGACCTTTTCTTACCACATCCACCGGTTTCAAATCCACACGCGCCTCATCCAACGTCAGAAATACCGCTCCTGTAGTAGGTCCTGTAATCAGAAGTTTATCCCCTACTTTCATCTCAGCAGCTTCCACCAGAAACTCTGCAACACCAATATTAGAAAAGTACTTGATTCCCTTACCCACATACACTTTACGCTCAGTAGCCTCCGAACCATAGTTCTTACTCCATTCACCCAAACGCTGTCCTAAATAATACCCATTCCAAAATCCCCGATTGAATACAGTCTTCAGCCGCTCATCCCAAGCCTGCTTCTTCTCCTCGGTAAAAGTACCCTCCAGATAAGAACAAATAGCTTCTTTGTAACATTCCACCACAGTGCGTACATACTCAGGTCCACGGGCACGCCCTTCGATCTTGAAGACACGCACACCAGCCTCTATCATTTCATCCATAAAATGAATAGTTTTCAAATCTTTAGGAGACATGATGTATTTATTGTCCACCTCCAGCTCAATATCACTCTCTTTATCCTTCACATCGTATGCACGGCGACATATCTGCATACAAGCCCCCCGGTTAGCAGAAGCATTCATCTCATGCAAACTGAGATAACACTTGCCCGACACTGCCATACAGAGCGCCCCGTGACAGAACATCTCAATGCGGACCAATTCTCCATTCGGACCTTTAATTTGTTCCTTCTGGATAGTATCATAAATCACTCGCACCTGCTTTAAATTCAATTCACGTGCCAATACCACTACATCAGCAAAGCGAGCATAAAATTTCAATGCTCCGACATTACTGATATTTAATTGGGTGGAAAGGTGTACTTCCTGCCCCACCTCGCAACAATAAGCCATTACCGCCACATCCGCAGCAATCACGGCACTGATGCCTGCCTCCTTAGCCGCATCGACAATGGTACGCATCAAAGCAATATCTTCATCATAAATAATGGTATTGATTGTAAGGTAGCTCTTGATACCATGTTTATCACAGATCTGTGCTATCTCACGTAAATCATTGACAGTAAATGTACTGGCAGAACGTGCACGCATATTCAGACTCTCAATTCCGAAGTAAATAGAATCCGCACCTGCCTGTATAGCTGCCGCCAGCGACTCACGTGAACCTACAGGAGCCATTATTTCAAAGTCTTTTATAGAAGCTTTCATTATTCTTTTGATTAATATGTGTGCAAAGGTAGGCTTTTTTCCGTATTTTTGCAGCCTGATTTCACCACAGATTACACAGATTCACACAGATTATAAATTAATACTCAAATGAATCTGATTTTTCTGTAACCCAAAGATAAACATACAACAATGAAGATTAGAAATATAGACCTGGACAAATACCCAATTTTCCTAGCCCCGATGGAAGATGTAACGGACCCCGCTTTTCGCCTGATGTGCAAGAAGTTCGGTGCTGATATGGTATATACCGAATTTGTATCAGCAGATGCACTGATACGCTCGGTAGGTAAAACTATGCAGAAGCTGAATATCAACGATGAGGAACGCCCTGTAGCTGTCCAGATTTATGGCAGAGACACGGAAACAATGGTAGAAGCAGCGAAAATAGTGGAAGAGGCGCATCCGGACATCCTGGATATTAATTTTGGCTGTCCTGTAAAACGCGTTGCCGGTAAAGGAGCCGGTGCAGGTATGCTGCAAAATATCCCGCTGATGTTGGAGATTACCCGTGCTGTTGTGGATGCTGTAAAAATTCCCGTTACTGTAAAAACACGTCTAGGTTGGGACAATGAGCATAAAATTATAGTAGATTTGGCAGAACAATTACAAGATTGCGGTATTGAAGCACTGACCATTCATGGACGTACCCGTGCACAAATGTACACTGGTGAAGCGGATTGGAGTTTAATAGGTGAAGTAAAAAAGAATCCCCGTATGCATATACCTATCATTGGAAACGGAGATATAACTACGCCACAACGTGCCAAAGAGTGTTTTGACCTGTATGGAGTGGACGCTATTATGATTGGCCGAGCCAGTTTTGGACGCCCGTGGATATTCAAGGAAATAAAACATTATATAGAAACCGGTAAGGAACTCCCTGCCCTTTCTTTTGAGTGGCGGCTGAATGTACTCCGCCAGGAAGTGTTGGACAGTGTGAATCTGCTTGACGAGCGCCGTGGGATTCTTCATGTACGCCGCCATCTGGCTGCTTCTCCTTTATTTAAAGGCATTCCCAACTTTAAAGAGACACGTATCGCCATGCTCCGTGCCGAAACAGTGAAAGAGCTTTTCAGTATTTTGGATTATATCAGGGGAAATTACGGAATGAATTGTTAATGCTACAATATATTAATGTGCCAATTGGCTGTGCTGTATTCCGCATGGCAATTGGCACATTAACATATTGGCACATTGTAGCATTAACACATTATTTATTCTATTTTACGCAAACCTCTTTTAGGAGAGAAATCAATGTTTTTAGGATTGCCCTTATAAGCCACCTCACCACTACTGGATGCTTTCGCAGTCAGCGAACCGGTCACATAACATTCCACATCACCAGAGGAACTGGCACTAGCAGTTACATTTACCGCCTTCATACCTTTTGCCTTTACATCCCCACTACTACTGGCTCTATAAGAAGCGTTCTCACAAATACCTACCAAAATTACATCTCCGGAAGAGCTGGCATCAGCAGATACATTAGCAGCGTTCAGATTCTTGACAGATACATCACCAGAACTACTGGCATCAGCAGAGAAATTTGTACAAGATACCTTTTCCAGAATCACATCACCCGAACTATTAGCGGTAGCCGCAAAATCATCACAAGAAATAATGCTTCCTGTTACATCACCGCTACTGCTAGCCTTAACAGTAACTTTCCCACTCGTTTTCAGTCCATTCTTTATAATAATGTCACCAGAGCTGGAAGCTTTCAAGCTGTTCACAGCCGGAGCAGAAACTCTTACTTCCTTTTTATGTTTTCCGTTTATTGAAAAATTGTTTCTTGGCGATTTAAAACCAACCTTAAGTACTCCACCCTCTACACGGACATCAATATAGTCCACCAAATTGTCCGGAGCATATATTTCCACATCCTGTCCACCGGAACTTTGAGTATAGATTACATCCACCGAAGAACTGGTAGAGATAGCATTAAAACTACCCACATTCACTTTTTTGGTAACATAGTTTTTGCTAGGAGTTATTCTCTCTGCACATGCTGTTACCGACACTAACATAAGAGTTACCGTCATTAAAGTTGATACTAATTTTCTCATATTACTTTTGTTTTATTTATTAGACGTTATTTCTATGCCAAACGTTGCAACGTTTGACCATTATTTTTAAAGCAAGATTCATGCCAGCAACATTTATCACTGATAATCAACAAGGTATAAACAAAGCAGGGTGTCCGAAAATGGACACCCTGTACGCTTTTATATGCTTTTTAAAACTATTTCAGTACAAGTTGGAAGACTACAGAAGCAAACCAACGCTTATACATATAAGTAGCCGTAATATAAATACATACCGCCGAAATCCATCCGGCAATAACATCAATCAAATAATGCGCCTGAATATAGACCGTAGCACAACATAGAAGTACATAGAACGGTGCCAAGAAATAACATAGTTTCTTATTAACACGATAGGCCATAATCATCACAATGGTAGATATACCGACATGTGAGCTAGGAAAAGCAGCAGTAGGCCGTTCCCCCACTTCCTGTGAGGCTTCCACCAAATTAAAGAAGAAACCATGATCAAAACCGGGACCAGGCAGCAGAATATCATTATTATTAAAATAATCACCGATAGCAGGGAAATGCTGCGCCATCACATTATCCATTCCGATAGCAGGGAAATAAAATTGCGGACCGGCAACCGGAACCAATATATAAATAAGATAATAGATAAAAAACGAAGTGACCAACACAAAAGAAACCTTTTCAAACCACTCAAAACGAAACAAGAAATAATAAATAGTCACAATCCCAATCATTGGATAATAAGCAAAATACCCCATATTAAATGGTTCACTGAACCACATGGAAGGAAAATGTTCACTAAATTCTACCGAAGGCTGGCAACGGAACAAAAACTGCTCCGCCGAAGCGAAGAAATTATCCAGATTGGGAAAAAGACGATTAAATTCAAAGGTATCGGGATACCAATACGCTAAAAATGCCATCTGCACAGCCATTCGTATAAATGCCGTAAGTTTACACGGATACTTACGATACAAATATATTAATGCAAACGTAATGGCCACAATGCCTGCACGCTCCGAAAGCATAATTACAGGGTGATCCATACGAGGAAATAATATTAAAACCATTATGGTCGTGAGGGCATTATATATCAGACTAATGCTCTCGACGGCAAACAATCCTTTCACACTGTCTACCCGTTTGAATAAATTTAAAGCCATCCTTCTTTCTTATACCATGCAATGATTTCCTTTACTCCCTTGTCTAAAGGGTACTCAGGACGATATCCCAGTTCTTCCACCAAGGGTGAAATATCGCATTGCCAATTACGTTGTTTCATTATTTTATATTTGTCAGCATTCAGCGTACTTACCTTTCCCAGGCAACGCGCTGAAAATTCAGCGAGCAAAGATACAACTTTTAAAATAAATAATGGGCATTTAATGTGTATAACCCACGGATTACCAAGTTCTTTTTGTATCAAATCAGAAAAAGTACGGCTGAAATAAACATTTCCGTCACTAACAAAATAGGCGCGCTGCCGCACTCCATGTTCTATTGCCAAAAAAACAGCTTGTACCAAATCTCTCACATAAATAAAGGTAAGATCCTGCCTTTTAAAACCAGGAGCAAAGTCTATATGCTGCTTGATAGACTTCACCATCAGAAAATAATCGCGTTCGCGAGGTCCATAAACTCCAGTAGGACGGAAAATCACTGTCGGAAAATCATTCAATGATTGCAGGTAATGTTCCGACTTTAGCTTACTGACCCCATATGCCGTATTGGGCATTGCCGTATCACGTTCACTAATAGGTGCATAATTATCTTCATGAATAGGACCGAAAATACTAAGTGAACTGATATAAACAAATTGCCGGGGAACCATATCCAAGGTCCTCAAAGCTTCTACAAAATTACGGGTATAAACATAATTACCTTTGTCGAATTCGTCTTTATGACGGCATTTAGTAACACCGGCACAATGAATGATATAATCCCATCCCTGATGCAATTGTTTATGAACAGCCAATTGCTCCGTCAACCTTCCGGGATGAGCAAAATCCAATTCGGCAAATTGAATGCGAGGATCTTTCAAATAGGCACGACTACTGCTTTTACGTACACCAGCCCATACCTGCATATCTCTCTCCAATCCTCCTTCCACCAGGAAACTGCCAATAAATCCGCTTGCTCCGGTTACCAATACTTTCTTTAATCGGCAAGTATTCTTCTGTGCAAATTCTTCGTTATTCATTCTTCGTATTTTATTTCACCGGTTCCACATGAATACCCACATGAGTATCCTCTCCAAATTTTTCTTTTAATCTATGTTCAATACCTGTTGCTGTTTCGTGCGCTTTATGCAGAGAAATGTTCCCATCCATGCGTATATGAATCTCTATAGCATAATTGTTCCCAATGCGTCGCGTGCGTAAATGATGCGGCTCGCTCACTCCATCAAAAGATAACACAATCCCCTCTATCTCACGTTCCACGCTATCCGGCAAAGACTTTTCCAGCAATTCATCCAAGCAAGGAATCAGCAACTTAATGGAAACCCGCATAATAAAGAAACTGACTGTCACAGCGGCAATAGGATCAAGTACCGCCCAATGAGGACCAAGTAAAATCGCTCCGCCAATACCGACAGTCGTACCAATGGATGATAATGCATCACTCCTATGATGCCATGCATTCGCCACAACAGCCTGTGAATCGCATCTTTTCCCCACTCTGACTGTATATTGATAAAGTATTTCCTTCAACAAAATAGAAATAATGGCAGCAACCAATGCCAACATTCCCGGTTGACGAAGCTCCCCACCTCGTAGAAAAACCAATATTTCTGTTGCTCCATTCCACAATATTCCAAATCCTATCCCCAATAATGCCATACCAATGAAAGCAGTAGCCAATGTTTCATATTTCCCATGACCATAATCATGGCTCTTGTCCACTGGTTTATTGGATATACGTACAAAAAGAATCACTACTACGTCCGTAACGAAGTCAGATAGAGAATGAACTGCATCTGCCAACATAGCGGCACTATGCCCTGCGATTCCGGCAAGAAATTTAAAAATAACCAGCAAGAAATTAACAAAACTCCCCACTAGTGTAACTTTATAAATTTCTTTTTCCCTGATTTTCTTATCAAGTTCAGTCATAACAGTTGTTTTAGAACGGACAAAGATAGCACGTTTCATTTAGATTCAACCAAATTTAATGTATCTATTGAACCGCTATTCCAATTATTTTGTTTACTTTGTAGCACATAATACATTAATATATCCCCTTATGGCTAAAAAGAAAGAAAAAAAAGCAGGGAAACGTATGAAAAAAAGCGAAATGTCTGAACGACTGATAAGCTTATTCCACACCAAACCAAACGAAACATTCAGTCTGAAACAATTATCAAGCAGTCTGAACCTCACTACACATCCGCTTAAAATGCTTTGTGCCGACATCATTACTGAAATGATTGAGGATGATTTTCTGCAAGAAGTAGAAAAAGGACACTACAAACTGAACGACCACGGCCTGATTATGACTGGCGTCTTTCAGCGTAAAAGCAACGGCAAGAACTCCTTCATCCCCGATGATGGTGGAGAAACTATTTTCATAGCCGAACGTAATTCGGCACATGCCATGAATAATGACAAAGTAAAAATAGCCCTCTTTGCCAAACGTAAGAATCGGAATCCGGAAGGTGAAGTGATAGAAATTCTGGAACGTGCCAATGATACTTTTGTCGGTACACTGAAAGTAGAGAAATTCTACGCCTTCCTGCTGACCGAGAACCGCACCCTGGCAAATGATATTTTTATCCCGAAAGATAAGCTGAAAGGTGGAAAGAATGGGGACAAAGCGGTTGTGAAAATTGTAGAATGGCCCGAAGAGGCAAAAAATCCGATAGGACAAGTCATTGATATCTTGGGAAAAGCAGGAGAAAACACAACTGAGATGCATGCCATTTTGGCCGAATTCGGTTTACCTTACGTATATCCTAAGAATGTAGAAACCGCTGCCGAAAAGATTCCGGCAGAGATTTCCGAAGCGGACTATGCAAAACGTGAAGATTTCCGCAATGTAACAACTTTCACCATTGACCCCAAAGATGCAAAGGACTTTGATGACGCGCTCTCCATCCGTCTCATCAAACCGGGACTATGGGAAGTAGGCGTGCACATTGCCGATGTTACTCATTACGTAAAAGAAGGAAGCGTTATCGACAAAGAAGCTGAAAAGCGCGCTACTTCCGTTTATCTGGTAGACCGTACCATCCCCATGTTGCCCGAACGGCTGTGTAACTTCATCTGTTCCCTCCGCCCCGACGAAGAGAAACTGGCATTCTCCGTCATTTTCAATATGAATGAAAAGGGAGAGGTGAAAGACTCGCGCATCGTGCACACCATTATAAAGAGCGACCGCCGTTTCACCTATGAGGAGGCGCAAAAAGTGATTGAAACGGGTGAAGGCGACTACAAAGAAGAAATTCTGGAGCTGAACAAACTGGCACAAATCCTGCGTAAACAAAGATTGGCTGCCGGTGCTATTGACTTTGACCGCATAGAAGTGAAATTTGAGATAGACGAAACCGGCAAACCACTCAGTGTCTACTTCAAAGAATCCAAAGAAGCCAATAAGTTGATAGAAGAATTTATGTTGTTGGCCAACCGCACGGTTGCCGAAAGAATCGGTAAAGTACCTAAAAACAAGAAAGCCAAAGTATTCCCTTATCGTATCCACGACCTTCCGGACCCCGATAAACTGGAGAACTTGAATTGGTTTATCAATCGCTTCGGATATAAGATACGTACATCGGGTAGCAAAACAGAGATATCCAAATCCATCAATCGTTTACTGGACGACATAAAGAATAAGAAAGAACAAAATCTGGTGGAAACCGTATCCTTGCGTGCCATGCAAAAGGCCCGTTATTCCACTCATAATATTGGCCACTATGGTCTGGCATTTGACTATTATACTCACTTTACCTCACCTATCCGCCGTTTTCCGGATATGATGGTTCATCGTCTGCTCACCCGCTATCTGGCAGGAGGACGTACGGTACAGGAAACGAAATACGAAGAGTTGTGCGACCATAGTTCTGAAATGGAACAAATCGCCGCCAATGCAGAACGTGCTTCTGTAAAATACAAACAAGTAGAGTTTATGGGTGAACGTTTGGGCATGGAGTTCGATGGAGTCATTTCCGGAGTTACCGAATGGGGACTTTATGTGGAATTGAACGAAAACAAGTGCGAAGGTATGGTTCCCATGCGTGACCTTGGTGATGATTATTATGATTTCGATGAAAAGAACTATTGTCTGACGGGGCGCCGGCATCACAAAAAATTCAGTTTGGGAGATCCGGTTACCATTAAAGTGGCCCGCGCCAATCTGGAGAAAAAGCAACTTGATTTCGCTTTGATCGAGAAATAAAGATTAA
The DNA here is from genome assembly GCF_040929485.1 of Phocaeicola sp. RTP21198st1_B8_RTP21198_201120. NCBI lineage: Bacteria > Pseudomonadati > Bacteroidota > Bacteroidia > Bacteroidales > Bacteroidaceae > Phocaeicola > Phocaeicola sp. RTP21198st1_B8_RTP21198_201120. The sequence goes on from NZ_JBCOCI010000004.1 coordinate 175,910, forward strand.
CATCCTGTTGTAGGGGCAGACTGGATCTTTCCCTACAACAAGACAATAGTTTCATTTACTTCACTCTTCTATTCAACTGATTATTCGCTTTATCCGGCTTGGATTTACCGATCCGTTTGCCACCGGACTTCTTTTTAGTTTCCTGTTTCACCTTAAAAGCAAATGGATTTTTCTTATTTACCATAAATATTCCCTTTTTCTGCAAAAATAAAGGATTAAAGTCAATATTCATTCTATTTATTGGCAATAATATAGAATTTACTTACTTTTGTCCTTCCAAAACATTCAATTCATGACTACATTCAATTACACGAACATATTAACGCAGGCAGTAGATGAATTATCTGAAAGCCAGTCCTATAAAGGATTATTCCATCAACACAAAGATGGAGATCCTTTACCATCTGCCAAATCCCTATACAAGATAGTAGAATTGGCACGCGCCATTATCTTCCCTGGTTACTTTGGTAATTCCACCGTTAACAGCCATACCATCAACTACCATATCGGTGTAAATGTAGAAACCCTGTTCGGCCTGCTGACTGAACAAATTCTGGCAGGACTTTGCTTCGGACAAGAAAACAGTAAAAATGCAACCGATGACAATGAACCGTGCAGAGAAACAGCCTCTTTGCTGGCAGCTCGTTTCATCAATAAATTGCCCGAACTCCGCCGCATTCTGGCTACCGATGTAGAAGCCGCATATTATGGTGATCCCGCCGCCACATGCTTTGGTGAAATCATCAGTTGCTATCCAGCTATCCGAGCTATCAGCAATTACCGCATCGCACATGAGCTGTTAATACTGGGTGTACCTTTAATCCCACGCTTCATTACAGAAATGGCACATTCGGAAACCGGTATCGATATTCATCCGGGGGCACAAATAGGACATCATTTCACTATTGACCACGGTACAGGTGTAGTAATCGGAGCAACCAGCATCATCGGAAATAATGTGAAGCTCTATCAAGGGGTAACATTAGGAGCTAAAAGCTTTCCGCTAGACAATAATGGAAATCCCATTAAAGGCATTCCACGTCATCCTATTTTGGAAGACGATGTCATTGTATATTCCAATGCAACAATCTTAGGGCGTGTTACTATTGGCAAGGGGGCTACCGTAGGAGGTAATATTTGGGTAACAGAAAATGTACCTGCCGGATCACGTATCGTACAACGAAAAAACAAAGACGAATAAAGACCTTTTGTCATCATAGATTAGTTTGGATTACATTCATAATTTATCAAGTTTTAAATATGTGTAAATCCATGTAATCTATGATCAGAAACTTCTTTATGCACCCACGGAAGTCTCAGCACAAAGCAGCATCTCTGTGTATAATCGGCATCAATCACAAGAGAACCTCCAAATTTCTCAGCCAGCAACCGGCAGATAGGAAGCCCTAATCCTGTCCCTCGCATAAAATCATCTAATTGGGTAAAACGTTCAAATACAAAATCATGCTTGTCTTTAAGAATTCCTTTCCCTGTATCAATAATAAGTAATAAGTCTGCCGCCCCATGCAAAATAGTAATATTTTAAATTATCCAGCCTCAAACATACTTTCTTCACCTCATCCGTCTGTTTCAATATATTCTCTTCATCATTCTTATAATAAAAATAATCCAGCTTAATACAATAAGAAATAATTTGCATATGCTTATCGCCCGATTCCTCACTTCTTTGCAGAAGAGTATCACACATACTTAAAACAAGAGGGGAATCCATAATTTGAAGAAAAACATAAATTGACAAATAAAAACAGAAAAAGGAGCACCGACACTCTGATACTCCTTTCTCCTAAACTAAAGCAAACCAACGGTTACTTTGAAGCATATGCGCACAACATCCACACCATTTTTTCCTGTTCCTTCAAATAGTCACTCATCACCGCTACAGTAGCCTCATCACCGGCTTGTGAAGCGACAGCCAAAAGTTTACGCTCTTCCACGATGAAATGACTGTAAGTTTCCAAAATGTTGTTCAATGCTTCGTCACCGTTTGTAACACCCTCTACCTCTTTTATATTCGATACTTTCAAATAATCGCTATACTTGTTCTTCGGGACGCCTCCCAGCATCAGGATACGTTCTGCCAGTTCATCCACTTTCTCGGCTGCATTGTTATACAAATCCTCAAATTTGCTGTGCAGTACAAAGAAACCATGCCCTTTAATATTCCAGTGGAACCCACGAAGATTAGCATAAAATACTTGGTAGTCTGCCAATAATTGTTGCAATGATTCTACTACCTTTGCAGCTGCCGCTGAATCTAACTTGATATAATCTAATGTTCTCATAATGTTTTTATTTTTAAATTGATTACTTTTATTTTTTTCTCTGATGCAAAGATAAGGGGGAAAGTAATGCGTGTCAAACTGATAATTTCTATCTTTGTATAGATAAAATCTATTAAGCTGAAAATTATGAACCTGCAACAACTGGAATATATCCTTGCCGTGGATGAGTTAAGGCACTTTGCCAAAGCTGCCGAATACTGTAATGTAACACAACCCACCTTGAGTGCCATGATACAAAAGCTGGAAGATGAGTTAAACACCAAATTATTCGACCGTACCACCCAACCCGTCCAACCTACACTGACAGGACGGAAAGTGATAGAACAAGCCAGAATAACCTTGCGCCAGGCCAATCTGATTAAAGATATAGTAAAGGAAGAAGCATGTTCGTTAGGAGGTATATTCCGTATAGGAGTCCTGCCTACAATCGCACCCTACCTGCTACCCCGTTTCTTTCCCGAACTAATGGAAGAATACCCTTCCTTGGACATCAGAGTTACAGAGATGAAAACACAAGAATGCCTGGAGGCACTGAAAGCGGGTGAACTGGAAGCTGTCCTTATTGCCGGAGCAGCAGAAGGGGCCCATTTCCACTCCATACCTCTTTATTATGAATCTTTTTTAGGATATGTTTCAAGACATAACGCTCTCTTTAAAAAAGAAATGATCCGTTCCAGCGAAGTCAGCGGTGAACAGTTGTGGCTGTTGGACGAAGGACATTGTTTCCGCGACCAACTGATGCGTTTCTGCCAATTGGAATCCGCCCAGTCTTGTCAAATTGCATACCGGCTGGGAAGCATGGAAACTTTCATGCGCATGGTAGAAAGCGGAAAAGGTATCACATTTATCCCCGAACTAGCCGTATTGCAACTCAATGACGAACAAAAACGACTGGTGCGTCCGTTTGCCATGCCACGTCCCACACGGAGAATCTACATAGTGACACGTACAGACTTCATTCGTCATACCCTGCTCAATATGCTGATAGAAAAAATCAAAGCCTGCATACCTAAAGAGATGCTGACATTGCAAAATGGTCAAAAAGTAGTATGACAGCAAACTTTTTAATAAAACAGTAACGTCCTATACACCTTCCTGTAACAGGTAAATACGATATTTGCAGTACAATAAAAAAGGAGGTATATATGAAACTTAAAAGCAATGAATATCAGATAGAATGTACACCCGACGGGGAATATTACGCCTTTTTAACAGACTACCACCAATGCTGCACTTACGGTGAAACTGCCGAAGAAGCATTGGAAACCCTGTCAGATATCGCCGATGAGTTTTTCAGCGAAGTAAACGAAGTCTATCTGGCAGAAGAACTCGCATAAAAGTCACTCAACCTATTAATCATAGAATTCTCTTACAGAAACCATACCTGTGCGATACAGATATGGTTTCATTTTTATCCTAAACATGCCCCATACGGTATAGACTGTATCCCAGATAAACCAAATACAAACAAGAGACCAGTATCATTAAAGCACAAACCACATATCCTTTACGTTTCTCATTCGTCAATTCCATTTTCATTCTGATTTCTATTTAAGTTTCTTGATTCAGCAAAAATGGCAAATTCCTGTGTAGAATTTATTTCTATAGGATAACAATTATATTGCCGGATACATTTTTTCAATTTATTCCAAAGATACACCAAATCCCGTTTTCAAAGACTTTTTATAATTGAAGATAAATAAAGAACCCCGGCAAAGAGAGCGGATGTCCCGATTTCATCCTCTTTTTTGCTTCATCAGACAGATTAATTCTCTAAATAATTGATTAGCAAACAGAAAATCATTAAATTTGTCCCATCAATTGAAATTACGTAATTATCATTTAAGATGAAGGAAGAATTCGAGCTAATCGCCAAGACTTTCCAGGGACTGGAAGAAGTACTGGCAAAAGAACTCACCGAGCTGGGAGCCAGCAATATAGAAATAGGAAGACGCATGGTAGCCTTTATGGGCGATAAAGAAATGATGTATAAGGCAAACTTCTGCCTGCGTACTGCCATCCGCATCCTGAAACCCATTAAACATTTTGAGGCGAAGAATGCCGACGAAGTTTACGAAGCTATCAAAACCATTGCATGGGAAAACTTCTTGGATAAAGATAAAAGTTTTGCCGTAGACGCTGTGGTTTTCTCGAACGAATTCCGTCACTCCAAGTTCGTGGCCTATAAAGTAAAAGATGCCATTGTGGACTATTTCCGTGAAAAGACAGGAGAGCGCCCCTCGGTACGCATCAACCATCCCGATGTGGCACTGAACATCCATATAGCCGAAGATAAATGTACTCTGTCACTAGATAGCTCGGGTGAGTCACTCCACCGCCGGGGTTATCGCCAGGAAGCCGTAGAAGCTCCTTTGAATGAGGTACTGGCAGCCGGTATGATCCTGATGACCGGATGGAAAGGCGAATGTGATTTGATAGACCCGATGTGCGGTTCAGGAACAATCCCTATCGAAGCCGCCCTGATAGCACGTAACATCGCTCCCGGCGTATTCCGCAAGGAGTTCGCTTTTGAAAAGTGGAACGATTTTGATCAGGAACTATTTGACCGCATCTACAATGACGACTCACAGGAACGTGAGTTCACACATAAAATTTTTGGATATGACAACAATCCGAAAGCAAATGAAATCGCCACTCACAATGTGAAAGCAGCCGGACTGAGCAAGGAAATTATCTTAAAAATCCAACCGTTCCAGCAATTTGAGCAACCCAAAGAAAAAAGCATCATCATCACCAACCCTCCTTATGGAGAACGTATCTCAACCAATGACTTGCTGGGCCTGTATCAAATGATAGGCGAACGTCTGAAACACTCTTTCACCGGCAATGATGCATGGGTACTAAGTTACCGTGAAGAATGTTTTGACCAGATTGGTTTAAAGCCTTCTATAAAAATTCCCCTGTTCAACGGTTCGTTGGAATGCGAATTCCGCAAATACCAATTATTCGACGGCAAATTCAAAGAATTCCGTAGTGAAAATGCCGATCGGGAGTTCAAGCCCCGCCGAGAAGAAATCCGTCCGCGCCGTAACACGGAAAAAGTAGAATATGGAGAACGCAGAGAACATCGTAGTTTTGACAACAGACGTGAAGGACACGGAGAGTACAAAGGAGGAGAGCGCAGAGAAAGACGCTCTTTTGATGACAAACGTGAGAGACGTGGCGATTTCAAAAGAGGAGAACACCGCAACTTTGGTGACAAACGTGAAGGCCGCGACAATTTCAAAAGCAGCCCCCGTAAATTTGACGACAATAAGGAAAAGACAGAAGAATAAACAGTTATGAGAAAATTAATCAATCTGATCGCCTTATTAATCATGGCTTCATCTGTAACATGGGCACAAGACAAGAAAAGTTTCACACTGGAAGACTTGATGCCGGGAGGAAACAATTACTATAACCTGCTTCCACAGAATCTGTATGGTTTGCAATGGTGGGGGGATGTATGCATCAACGCCGACATAGAAGAGGTAAAAACCATCCATCCGGCAAATGGAAAGGAAAACGTACTTATCACTTTGCAGGAAGTGAATGAACTGTTGGCAAACAAGAAATTAGGGAAAATCAACCACTTCAGAAATGTATCTTTCCCATACGCTGAAAAGATGATGTTGGTAAATACCACATCCAATAAAGTGCTGATCGATTTAACTAAAAAGGAAATAATATGGAGTCAGCCTCTCTCTCCTAAAGCCGCCAACCAGGACTGGAACAAGGAAAGCCGTTCATTGGCTTATACCCTTGACAACAATCTGTTTGTAACGACTGCCGACGGGAAAACACAACAAGTCACCGATGAACCGAAAGGCATCGTATGCGGACAAAGCGTACACCGTCAGGAATTTGGTATCTCAAAAGGTACTTTCTGGAGTCCGAAAGGAAATCTGCTTGCTTTCTACCGTATGGACGAGAGCATGGTAACCGATTATCCACAAGTAAATACCTCCACCCGCATAGCGACACTGGAGCCGGACAAGTACCCGATGGCAGGAATGACCAGCCACAAAGTGACTGTCGGCATCTACAATCCGGCTACCCAAAAAACAGTTTATCTGAAAGCCGGAGACCCCACCGACCGTTATTTCACCAATATCAGCTGGAGTCCTGACGAAAAAAGCGTTTATGTCATAGAACTGAACCGTGACCAGAACCATGCCCTGCTATGCTGCTATGATGCGGAAACAGGAGAGCCACTGAAAAATAACCCCCTTTACGAAGAGGAGCATACTAAATATGTAGAACCTCAACATCCCATTGTCTTTCTGCCTTGGGACCACACGAAGTTTATCTATCAGAGCCAGCGCGACGGCTACAACCATCTTTACCTGATGGACACCAAGACTTCCATATATCCGGAATCACATGGAGCCGCGGCCGGAGGTTCTTACCGGGAAAGCTACAAAACCAGACAGCTTACCCAAGGCAACTGGGTAGTACAAAACATCCTCGGATTCAATGAAAAGACCAAGGAAGTCATCATCATGAGCACAGAGGTTTCCCCTTTGCAGAGCAACGCATACGCTGTGAATGTAAAGACAGGCAAACGCCGCCTCATCGGCAATAAAGATGGTATGCATCATGTACAACTATCCGGTAGCGGCAACTATGTAATAGACAATTATACTTCTTTCACCATTCCCCGGAATATCGAGATCGTTCCCACTTCCGGAAAGGAAAAGACTGTCAGCCTGTTGACAGCTACCAATCCGATGGAAGCATACAATATGCCCGAAATCACCGTCGGTACCCTCAAGGCTGCCGACGGCAAGACCGACTTATACTACCGCCTGATAAAACCGGTAAATTTTGACCCAAACAAAAAATACCCGGCCGTAGTCTACGTGTATGGCGGTCCACATGCCCAGCTAATCCACAACAACCGCAACTATGACGCCCGCGGATGGGATATTTACATGGCACAACTGGGTTACGTCATGCTGACCGTTGACAACCGGGGCAGTGACAACCGGGGACTGGAATTTGAGAACTGTACGTTCCGCCAATTAGGAACCGAAGAGATGAAAGACCAAGTGAAAGGAGTGGATTTCTTAAAATCGTTGGGTTATGTGGACAATAACCGCATTGGCGTACACGGTTGGAGTTTCGGTGGTTTCATGACCACCAACTTGATGCTGACTTACCCCGAGTTATTCAAAGTAGGAGTAGCCGGCGGCCCTGTCATCGACTGGGCTTACTACGAAGTAATGTACGGCGAACGCTACATGGATACTCCACAAACCAACCCCGAAGGCTACAAGAACGCCAACCTGAAGCTGAGAGCCGGAAATCTGAAAGGACGCCTGGAAGTGATCATTGGCGCCAATGACCCCACTTGTGTCCCTCAGCACAGCATCAGTTTCCTCCGTGCCTGCATTGATGCCGGGACCCAACCCGATTTCTTTATGTATCCGGGCGACGGCCATAATATGTTCGGACGCGATCGTGTCCACTTGTATGAACGCATTACACGCTATTTTGAAGACCATTTAAAATAAACAAAAGATAAGATTATGAAACTGTTGCTATTAGGCTCAGGCGGACGTGAACACGCCCTGGCATGGAAGATTGCTCAAAGTCCCAAAATTGAGAAACTATATATCGCTCCGGGAAATGCCGGCACAAGTAATGTAGGCGAGAATGTAGCGATTAAAGCAGATGACTTTACAGCAATCAGGGAGTTTGTAGTAAAGAATAATATAGATATGGTAGTGGTAGGTCCCGAAGACCCGTTAGTCAAAGGAATCTATGATTATTTCAAAAAAGATGAAGCGCTGAAAAACATTCCTGTTATCGGGCCTTCAAAAGCAGGTGCGGTACTGGAAGGCAGCAAGGAGTTCGCCAAAGGCTTCATGCAACGCCATAACATCCCGACAGCCGGTTACAAAAGTATCACTGCCGCAAATCTGGAAGAAGGATTAGCCTTTCTGGAAACATTGGAAGCTCCATACGTACTGAAAGCCGACGGTCTTTGCGCCGGAAAAGGCGTACTGATTCTTCCCACCTTGGAAGAAGCCAAGGAAGAATTGAAAAAAATGTTGAGCGGAATGTTCGGTAACGCTTCCGCCACCGTAGTGATTGAAGAATTCCTGAGCGGTATAGAATGTTCCGTATTCGTTCTGACCGATGGAAAAAACTACAAGATTCTGCCCGAAGCAAAAGACTACAAACGCATCGGCGAAGGCGACAAAGGGCTGAACACCGGTGGTATGGGTAGTGTATCTCCTGTTCCGTTTGCCGACAAAGCATGGATGAAAAAAGTGGAAGACCGTATCATCCGCCCCACAGTAGAAGGACTGGCAGCAGAAGGCATCGACTATAAAGGCTTTATTTTCTTCGGCCTAATTAATGTAAAGGGCGAACCGATGGTCATTGAATACAATGTACGCATGGGCGACCCGGAAACGGAAAGTGTCATGCTGCGCATCAAGAGTGACTTGGTGGAACTGCTTGAAGGAGCGGCAACAGGCAATCTGAATGAAAAAGTCTTGGAGATAGACCCCCGTTCGGCAGTATGCGTCATGCTGGTATCCGGCGGATATCCGGAGCATTATGACAAGGGATTTGCCATCAGCGGAATAGAAGAGATTGAAAACAGCATTGTATTCCATGCAGGAACGGCACTGAAAGACGGCCAGGTAGTCACTAGCGGCGGGCGTGTCATTGCAGTCAGCTCCTACGGCGCCAATAAAGAAGAAGCCTTGGCACAATCATTCACCAATGCGAAGAAAATCAATTTCGACAAGAAATATTTCCGTTCTGATATTGGATTCGACCTGTAATCAGCGGACTATTAACCCATGGCAGGCTATGACAAATTCCAGACAGATATGGCAAAGGGAAGATTCACCTTCCCTGTTGCCATCCTTATATGCCTGCTTCTCCGGATCATCACCGGCAATGAATGGCAGGATGTAATCAATTTGCTAGTCTGTGCTTTGACTGCTTATCTGCTGATCGAGATAAACACCGCCTTCACGCTGATACGGACACGCAGTACCTTGCATGTCAGCTTTTACATATTCCTGTCCACAACCTGTCTGTTTCTGCATTCCTTCCAGTATGCCGTTTTTGTGCCGCTCGCCTTTCTGATCGCTACTTCCCAATTATTCAGTAGCTACGAATCTCCCTATCCGGCGGGAAGTATATTCCACGCTTTCTTTTTCATCGGACTGGGAAGCCTGTTGTTTCCACAGTTACTTTATTTTGTACCTCTGTTCTATTTGGGAATGATTAGTTTCAGATCCCTGTCACTCAAAAGTTTCTTTGCCGGGCTTACAGGACTCTGTATGCCCTACTGGCTCTTTTTCGGTTACGCGTTCTATTACGACAAAATGAATCTCTTCTATCACCCTTTACAGGAGCTTATTCATTTTCAACCCATCAGTTATGGGACATTAGGAATGGACAGGATCATATCCTGTGGAATCATCACCTTGATATCACTGGTCAGCAGCGTGCATTATTTCCATGTTTCTTATTTAGATAAGGTGCGCACGCGTATATTCCTTTCTTTCCTGATCACCGTTGAAGCCTGGATTTATTTACTGGGTATCTTACAGCCACAGCATTTCGACATCCTGTTACAGATGCAAATCATTGTAGGGTCCATTTTAACAGGACATTTATTTACTTTAACCCACAACCGCTTTACCGGCATCTTTTTCATCATTACATTTGTTTTATTAATAGTTCTAACTATATACAATTTATGGATGCAATTCTTCAATTCCTGATCGACTGGGGATATTGGGGCCTTTTCCTAGGCTCTTTTATAGCCGGAAGTGTTCTCCCGTTCAGCTCGGAGGCCGTACTGGCAGCCTGTGTCGGTCCGTTGGGCTTAGACCCGGTGATCAGTATAGCTGCCGCCACCGCCGGCAATGTTGCCGGCGGCATGACCTGCTACTGGATGGGACATCTGGGCAATATGGAATGGATCGAGAAATATTTTCATGTAAAAAAAGAGAAGATGGACCGTGCGGAGCGGTTTGTACACGGACGGGGTGCCTGGATGGCTTTCTTCGCCTTTATCCCTATTTTGGGAAGTGCCATATCCATTGTATTAGGCATGATGCGTGCCAATATATGGATTGTCATTCTCGCTATGACCATCGGAAAGATACTCCGCTACGCCTTATTGGTATGGGGGGTATTGGAAGCCTCCGCTTTAATGCATTAAAATTATGAAACTGGAACAAACAGCAGATGGAAGTTATACCCTCTATGTACCCGAACTGGACGAACATTATCATTCGGTGAAAGGGGCACTGACGGAGTCACAACATATCTTTATCGAAATGGGATTAAAACATTCTCCCGTTTCCGAGCCCCACATTCTGGAGATAGGACTAGGAACAGGGCTGAATGCCTTTCTGACACTGCTTTCAGCAGAAGAAACCCGACGGAAAGTACATTATACCGGTATCGAACGCTATCCGTTAGCCGAAGAAACCTTGAAACAACTGGACTACCCCCGCCTGATCGGCAAACAGCATGAGGAGGATTATTACGCCATCCACCAGGCACCCTGGGACACGGAAACAGAGGTATCCCCTTGGTTCACATTACATAAAATTGAAGACGATTTTACCCGGCTTTTCAACCCGGTGGAAGGCAGCCGTTCTGCCGTTCCCTTATACGATATCGTCTACTTTGATGCCTTCGCTCCCGACAAACAACCCGAAATGTGGGAACAATCTCTCTTCGATACTTTATACAAGGTATTGAATGACGGAGGTATCCTGACAACTTACTGTGCCAAAGGGGTGGTAAGAAGGATGCTGCAAACAGCCGGATTCACAGTAGAACGCCTTCCCGGCCCTCCGGGGGGAAAACGCGAGATACTGCGGGCAACCAAGTCTGATTAAACTTCTAGGACCGAAACTGATAAATGGTCAAGTTTCACCTAAAACAGTAAAACCGTTGTAAAATCCTTCAAATCCGTCATATATGCATAACTGCATATTTATCAGCAAATTACCATGAAACATTCATCGCTGAATCCGTCATAGATTCTTCATATTCTTTTTCCACGCTGAGATGATTGCCGTTATATACATAAAAAATCTCCGGCTTATCACAAGCCAGAGATTCTGTTTTATAAATTTAAAGTTTTTATTATATAAGATTCTCCCGTCGGAGAAAGTCTTATCTTGGAATTGTTAGTGAGAGTGCCCCGAAAGTCACTCTCATTTTTTAAGACTCTACTGTTAGAAACAATTAGTTCAAAGTCTGTACATAGAATGTCAAGTCTTTAGTCATGCCAAATACATCTGTGATATGATATGTGATTTCGATAACCTTACCATTACCTACTTCCTTGGCAATATCAAACTTCATCTTGTTGGTATTGGCAGTTTGAGCAGCACCGTCTAAGATATAAGTTACCACATTTGTAGCCTGTTGATCCATCTTGGCAGAAGGATACAAGCCATAGAATGAAGGATCAGCCTTATCTACAACAATGCTTTGTCTGTTATTTACCAATGAAGAGTTCAATTCGGCACGTAATGCAGCAGTTACACCTTGTGCGGCAGCACGGTCAAACAGATAGTACGGTTTGTCGAATGCATCAGCCAAAGTGAAATCAGTATTGCTTACTTCGAATGCATACTTCAAAATGGTCTGCAAACCATCTGTTGAATAAACAGCTTTTGCAATGAACGGATTCTCTTTTGTACCCTTAGATGCTACTTTTGCAACCTTAGAGTCAGCAATACGGCTGGCGAACTGTAATATAATATCATCCTTAGCTTCTGTATAAACATTGAAGTGATGATATTTAACATCGGTCAAAGTATATGCATCCATGTTACCGGCTGTGCCATAGAAGCCGATTGTATTCCATTCAGTATATAATGAGCTATTTGAGATATCGGCAAGAGTTACATAGCTTTCATTAGTCTTACCAATAATTTGGAACGAGTTAGTCGGAACCAATACTTCATACCAGTTAGCTTCAACATTTGCTTGTGCATTGTAAGCACCATTCTGGTAATTATAAACTCCCTTGAATGCATCACGCATATCAGCAGCAACAGCATCATAGCGGTCCAACAGTTTTTCACCATATACTTTCAATACATCATTTCCGTCTTTGTCTTTAGACCAAGCAGACGTACGGTTAGCTACAGATTCACGTTTGATCGGGCAGTTAGTAGGCATCTGCAATTCGAATGAGAAGTTCATTCTTGCCACTTCGTATTGATCATAACGAGTTGCGATTTCTACACGGAACGCGTTGTCCAAAGGCAATGCAATCTTCGTGTTGTCACCACTATACTGACGATCGTCTGTTGTGTAATAAGGAGCAGTTACATGTCCTCCTAATTCACTGTCAACCTTGAATGTTACCTTCAATGCGGTAATCTTATCCAAATCACGGATGTTTCCGGTCAGACAAGACTTGCCGGTTGCGTCTACATAATCAAATTCAATGTATTTGTCCAGCAATGCACCATTGTATGCAACACGGTCCCAAGTACCTTGGTTGTTGATAGGATCACCACCGGTCAGTTCTACCTTGAAGTCAAGGTCATTGCTACCATATTTCTTATCGAATACACTTCTGTTGATTTCTTGTGGATCGGTTGAATTACCCATGCTGCGTGCAATCGCATCAATCCATTTCATCTTGCCTGCATCTCCCAAAGTATTGAAGAATTCTGTCAAGTCAAGTGCCTTACTCCATCCATACCATCTGGTTTGATCGGCAATAACCGTAGCATTGAATGGCGCAACGATATCTTCCAGGAACTTGTCAGGAACAGTCACAGCCTCATCATTAAAGTTGACAGAGAAGTAAGTCTTACCTTTCTGACCGTTTATCAAGATGTAGTTGTAAATGAACGGAATAGTATTGTTCACTACAGCTTCTTTCTTAGCGATGAAACGATAACCGTCTTCAGTAATCTCCACACCATATTTTCTGATGGATTCATCTGTAATCTTACTCTTGTCTATTTCCAGATAGTAGTCGTATACCAATACAGAGTCTTCTGCCCATTGATCATAGCCGTCAGAACTACATCCTAGTATATCGAAGGAAGGAGTATATTCCTTTCCATACAAGAATGAGCTTCCTGAAGGAGCAAATGTCAAGCCATTAATGTAAATGTTTTCAGTTGCGTTTACATTGCTGGCTTTGAATGTATATACAAACGGGGATTTTACTACTTCTCCATTATTTTTTGATGTAGCTTTCAGTGCAAACAGGTACTTGTCACCATCATTAGCCTTGAACTGGCCTGCATAGTCAGGACGTCCCTGGCTTCCGGCTGCATCCAAATCCCATTTCTGTACGTCACGAGGCAGTAACCACATACCGTTGGCCGATGTAGCACGGGTAGCTGTAGTAGCTTTGCCGGTCCATGCTTGGGGAGCACCAAAATTCAATCCCCAAGGAGTGGTGTTGTCTGTAGATACAAACGCCCAGTCATAAGCGTCAGCATCAGCACCTGCGGGATTCACTTGCATCTTGATGTCGCGGTCGGCAGTAGGATACATACCTTTCAACATTTTGCCGTTTACAGCTTTATGTCCTGCCCAATCCACGTCATTATTCAATATACCATAATAGATATCGAAATCTTGAGCATAGTTTTGTCCGTTCAGTTCAGGAATAATGCTTAACAATGCAGCTCCACCCGGAATAAAGATAGTTTTCGGCTCACCGTTTGCTTCTGTTACAGTAAAGTTGTAACCACCGGCAACTTCAACCACTCTCAGACCACCGGCAATATATTCGGTATCCACGTATGCACCTTTTTCAGCATCCCATACCTGCCAATAACCAGTTTCCTCGTTCACTTTGGCATCGTGTCCGGCAGCGGCAGCATCACCCGGTTCGCCTTGGTCACCTTTGTCACCCTTATCACCTTTGGCAGGATATTCAGATTTCACACCGTCAAATGCCCAGTAACCGTCGATAATGGTCACAACTGTACCATTCTTACCGTCTTCACCCTTGTCACCTTTAATAGTTTCAATGGTACTCGTAGAGTTGTCACTCCAGGTTACAGTGATACCGTCACCGTTCTTCACTACGTTGGTAACATACTTACCAGCATCAACTTTTGCCTGTAAAGCTGAAAGAGCCGACTTGATATCGACCAGTTCCTTGTCGATGCGGTCAATGTCCTCATCATAGTCTTTACAAGACACAAATGTTCCTGTTGACGAAACCATTAAGGCTCCGAACAGAACTGCACTTAAAAACTTTTTGTTCATAAATAAAGATTTAAATTTATAAATTTAAAAAACTAAAAATTGGTTATACATATACTGTTATAAAAGGACTTCATTCTTTATTTCCAAGTTTACCAGATTCCTCTCGCGCGCCGCATACCGTTTCGGTGTCATACCCGTCTGACGGACGAAAGCCAGATAGAAAGGACTCTTCGAGCCGAAGCCACTCCGTGACGGAACCTCACCCAGCGGACAACCGCCGTTGCGAAGCAACTCCTTAGCGTATTCCACCCGGTAGCGGTTAAGCAACTCCTTCAGGTGACAACCGAAGTAGCGGTTCACCGCATTGCTCAGGTAAGTCTGGTTTGTTTCGAGCATCACACTCAGTTTCTTTAACGAAAGAGAGGAATCAAGGAATGCCCGACGTATCTCCAACTGATACAATATACCTTTATATATAAGGCTGTCTGCCGGACGAACATCCGACAGTGACGAGAACCGCGCCGTCCACTCGCGACCGGCGGCACGATAGAGCAATGCCTTCTGCCTTACAGAAGTGCCGCTCGTCTTTTTACGTCTCAGAAACAGGTATTCCATCTAAACTCGTTATTCGTTCTTATTGGCTTTTTATGCAGATCTCTTAGTAAGAGATCGACAAACAGACGATAACAAGCTTTAAATCAAAACATTAACTATACACATACAAGGTTAAACCAGAGCTGGCAGAACTAGAAGAAATACTTTTTTTCACAATATTCCATATTTTTTCCGCGAAAAGTGTACTAGTTATCAAAACTTTCCTTATTTTTGCACGTGAAATGTCGATCTCTTACTAAGAGATTTACCTCAAATCCGCAACTAAGCCCTTGAACGTCCTTATTGCGTTTACACGTCCTCTCATTACTGAATTTGCAGATAAT